>CAZIML010000074.1:0-1045 GCA_964540255.1 uncultured bacterium | reverse complement strand
AAGAGGGGACTCCTCTCACTCCCGCTCTCTTGAAGAAAAAGTATGTGGAATTGAATCGGGATTATTATGGACCCGATCTCGTTCTCGATCCTGAATTGGAGATTGAGTGGGCTCGGATTCCCCATTTCTACTATAATTTCTACGTCTATCAATATGCGACCGGACTCAGCGCTGCATTAGCTCTTTTCCAAAAAGCAATGGTCGATCCCGCCGCGAAGGAAAAGTATCTCGAATTTCTTTCGTCCGGAGGAAGTAAATATCCGATTGAGCTATTGAAAGGAGCGGGCGTCGATATGAGGAAGCCCGACGTTGTGAACACAGCGCTCGATTACTTTGAAAAATTACTTGGTGATTTGAAAAAGATTGCTAATTAATTTTGTTTCGTGTACCACGTACATCTGCCCCCGAGAAGGATTCGGTGCAGATGAAAAAGACAAAAGCAGTGTTTACAGTTTTGAATGATAAGGGACTTCATACACGTCCCTCTACCGAGCTCGTTAAGTGCGCGGCCGATTTTAATTGCGAAGTGAATTTGAGCTATCGCAATTATGTTGTGAATGCAAAATCGATTCTCGGCATTTTGATGCTGGCGGCGGAGAGGGGGGCGAAGGTGGGGGTTGAGGCGATCGGCGACGACGCAGACGATGCAGTCGCCGCTCTTCTCAAGCTGGCCAAGAACCGTTTCAACATTAAGTATTGATTTTTAGCGGAGTTGGGTATTTCCGTCGGGGTAGCCGACGATGACCCGGCCGGCTAGGCGGAAGAAAAAGCCTGTTTCCAAAACTCCTGGAATAGAGCGGAGGGTCGTATCGATCTGTTCAGGGGAGCGGGGAGGGGAGGGGAAAGAGATGTCGAAAAGGAGATTCCCATTTTCCGTGATGAAAAGGGTGTTGTCGGGATTGAGGCGCCATTTTCCATGGTAGCCGAGCTTTTCTATCTGCGCGCGGGTTGCAGGGGAGCCGAAGAACAGAATCTCAACAGGAAGCTTTCCTCGACCCACCGAGGGGACCAGTTTTGTCTCGTCGACAATCACCACCATCTCTTT
>CAZIML010000073.1:0-8925 GCA_964540255.1 uncultured bacterium | reverse complement strand
CATCGCGAAGGCTCAGAAGGCTCTCTGGTCAACTGTTTTGAAGCGAGTGAAACAGAATGCTGAAGGGGCCGCTGATTTTGGTACCCAGTTGGAAGCAGCATTGAAGGTCGTGAATGGGGCGATCGAAGAGCAAACGAAGGATAAATTCTACGTTGTGTTCACAAACTGCCGTGGAGATGGTCTTCCCCCGCTGGCTCCCCAAGCGAGTGGCGAATTTTCTCAGTTCATCGAGAAACCAGCCTGCAAAAAGCAGCTGACAGAGCTCGCTCTCAAAAAGAGCGAAGCCGATGCGGATCCAGTGGCAGGACTTGCTGCATTGCTCGGGAAAGGAATCATCTCATCAGAGCAGGCTGCAAAGGTTCTCTCTCAAAGAGCTACCTCTCTTTATAATGAGAAATTGCAATCAAGTCTGATCTCTGCCGAGGCTTCTTTGAAAGGGCTTCTTTCAAAAGCTACAAGCGAAAAAGTGATCGATGCTGAAAAGGCGAAAGAGATCAATCGTTCGATTCAGCCAGGAGTTGATTCATTGGCTGTGGCTGCAGCGAAGGATCTTTTGAATGAGGCGATTGAAGATGATGGAGTTCTTCGTTCAAGACTTTCTTCTATCGGAAATGAGTTGATCGCAAATGAACGATTGAGTGGCGAACAACTTTCTTCATTCGTTACCAAAGCCTATGACCAATTGAATGGCTACAAAACTGCTCGTGAAGAATTGATCAAAGAAGCGGCTCATCAAGCTGAGTTGGAATCGGCTCGAGCGGCTGAACTTGCAGCTCTCCCTGGAAAGTTGAGAAACGGTTTTGATCTAATTCTTGCGAAACAAGAAGTTTTGGATGGAAAATTCAAAGCTTATTCTGGATTGGATAGAGAGGTTGCTGAGCTAAGACGCCAACACTTTGCTCTCAAGAAGGAAAAAGTTGAAATATTGATCGATGGAAAAGTGGAAAAAGTAGAGCTGCGCAAAGCGATCCAAGTTTATCACGATGCGTTGGATGACGCGACTCGAGCCTCTCTTTCAGCTGAGAAATGTTCTGAACTTCTCTTTAAATTGATCAACAATAATGAAGAGACAAAACGGAAAATTGAGCAGTTGGAGCAATTTCCAGCGCTTCTCAATGAAAAAGCGGCTGAAAGATTGGCGGCTTATCGAGAGCTCAATGCCTTGTTCCGGCAAGTAGAGCAGGATATTGCAGTTTTCAACTCGTTCTATTCGTCGGTCAAAGGGGATCTTGAGAACTCTAGAGAGATTGAGTCTTTGAAGCTCGCTCTTGAGAAAAAAGATGAAGCAGATCTGAAGCGGCTTCAAGAAGTTCAACACGTTTCTCTTGCGGATCGGATCAAAAAACGATTACAGGTTCGGGTAACAGGGAATCCGAGAGAGAACTTCGAGAGCTTGATTCAGAGCGGCAGCGCGGCTCAACCCGGGAGCCCTGTTTCTGACGAAACGAGCACTCCTTCTGCCCCTGATTTAGAAAAAGAGGCAGAGAGCGCATAATCGAATTCTGCTTTCTTGGTAGACAAAGGGCCTCCTCAAAAGGGAGGCTCTTTTTGTTTTATCGTCTGAATTGTGTGCGAATCTCTTCCCCTATGAAGGGTAGAGTGATTTCAACCTCACCTTCTGCAGTTTCTAGACGTTCAATGTACGCTTTGCCTCTTGAAGCTAGGTTCATATGGGCTTCGCGAAGCTGCTGTAAAAACCCATTGAAGTGATTCTCGACCGCGTATCCAATGATGAACCCTCCTGCAAAACTGACAATCATTCGGATTGCAAGTAATGTGATGCTAATAGCGGGGATGCTATATCCGAGAAGGGTCGTTACGACTCCTATTGGAATCAGAACGATGGCTCTTGTAAAAAATGAACACACTTCAGATTCCCAAACGATCTGTTTTAGGATAGGGAGCGCTGTTTCTTTTGTGAGTTTATCATCATTCGAGATGTGGGCTCTGAATGATTGGGAGAGACTGACTCTCGTCTCTTTACAACAGGGGAGTAGGTTAAATCGGCTATTTGGATAATTTTCTATTCTTAAGCTCATTGATTTTCCTTGAGGGGGGCCTCGTTGTTTGAAAAAATTTCCTAACAACATTAAATAAAGGATTGATTAAAATCAAATTTTTTCAAGAACCTTTCTCAATAAAAAGTTTCAGTCGATTTTTCGGTTCTTTTGAGCCGATTTTCGATTCAAGTCTTGGGGGGCAATACAAGGCGATTGCATGATCAATTGCTTGCAAAGAAAAATGAGCAAGGATCGCCATGAGGCATGGCGGCAGGATCACTGCGAAACGCAGTGGCAGGATCAAGAAAATTTCTTTTTTCTATCCTGTCGGCGTCTCGCCGATCCTGCCCGCTCGCTTCGAGCGGATCCTTGCTCTTTTCCACATCCTTCTCTATGGACAAGACTTGTCATGAGATTCTTCTTGCAATCGCCCTGGGAGGCAATATCGACAAGGTATATAGCTCCCCAAGCTTTGAAGTCGAAAATCTTCCAAAATAATCCAAAAACTCGACGAAAAATTTTATTGAGCTAGGTTCAACCGTGAGCGAGAAGATCAGAAAGACCGACAAGCACATCTCGAAGAACTTCAAGTGGTTTTTGCTCGCCGTTGAATTTAGATATTAGAGAAGAGGGGTAGTGTTGCAATAACTTCATCGTATCTTGATTGTATACTTCCATCCGTTTCTTCAAGATCTTCGGATCCATGTCATCATGCCGTTTCTCAAGAAGAGCTCTTCTCTGGAGTCTTTTCACCAGCTCATCGGTGTGTTGAATTTGGAGAACGATGATCCCCTCAATGGTGATGTATTTCTCAAGAAGCTCCGCTTGTCTGAGGGTGCGGGGAATTCCATCTAAAAGAAGAAGCTGCTGGGAGGGGAAGTAACGGTTTGTAGCGATGAGGCCATGGACGAAATGGTGCCAGATTTGGATGGTCACTTCGTCAGGCAAAAGAAGCCCTTTTCCCGCGTAGCTGTGATAGAGCCTCCCGGAGGGAGATTCGGGATCAAGACCCCGAAAGATGTCCCCCGAAGAGAGGTGAAAGTGGTTGCCGGCGCTGCTGAGGAATTTTCCTAGCGTCCCTTTTCCCGACCCAGGGGGGCCGAAAATCAGCACCGACCGAAACCGCTCAGCATGATGGGGGAGTAGCTCATTGGTATTCATATTTTGAACCTTAATTGAAGATCCCCATTTTTACAAGGTGATTTTGAGGTATTAAAAATTTTAATTGTCATTTGATTTTATTTATATTAATTAGTATATTTGATATAATATGTTAACTATGGCTCGACTTGAAAGAATAGCTAATTGGTGCAAACCTTGTATTGAGGGTGATTCGATTGTTTTCCGCCACGCCTATAAGTGGGGGGGGAAATGGTATGATCTCAAGGCAGAACAAAAGGACGCGGAGGGGAGATCCATTCGCCCCGAAACGGCTTGGATCAAGGCGCGTCTCCAGATCGTTCAGGAGGTTGCACTTAAAGAAATTTGTCCCTATTTGAACGATCCGGGGGCTCAGGTTGTCACTTATACGGCAGCGCCTAGGGAAGAGTGTTATCTGGATAAGGAGAGAGCTTCTCAGCCCCTTTTGGAGGGGATGAGAAAGATCGAGGGGGCTCTCAATGGGGAGTTTGGGGGGGGGAGTTTAAGTGGGCGAAGCCTTCAGATCCGCCTCAAACCGTACACGAGGCCCCCGATAGCCCCTCGGGAGGCTCCTGCCGCCGTTCCCGTCGAGGAGAAGAGCGGGGCCGACGATCGGGCTCAATTCATCGAGACCATCGATCGGGATACAGTCAGTTCGAGATTCGACCCAACAGTGACTTATGCCCAGTTTGAGCGGGATTCGAGAACAAAACAAGAGACCCCAATTTATCAAGCTTATTTAAAATTGGTACGCAATCCAGAATGCGACGATGAGGATGCGGTCCGGATGAGAAAGTGGCTTGTAGCTCTCCACCGTTCAGCAATGGACTATTACAAGAATCTATATGCGATTCATCAGAAAGGGGGGGCTGTCGACTACAAAAAAATGGGGGCTGATGCTTTAATTCCATTCATTTTTGTTCAAAACATAAATACTAAAAAATTGATTGATTTCTTGATGGATAATAGCTGATGAATTATAACCTGTAATTTGTTATAATATAACCGGTGACGGTGTTATTATGGCAATTCAATTCAATGGATTGAGTGTCGGTAATCATTTTGTCGATGCTCAAAAATTATCTCCCATCCACAAGAAATCAATCGTTACCTATCTATCAAGTTTTTTCTCCGATATAATTTCAAAAAATAGTTGTTGTTTAAAGCTCGATGAGAGGAGTCCTGTGATGGAGTGGAGCGGGGGGGTGGCAGCTTTGCCGAAAACCCCTGAGCTTAAACAGATCGAGCGGATTTTCCGATTCTACCAGAATGCTGGGCTGTTGCCGAAGATGGAGGTTTCCCCTCAAGATGAGAAGGAGAGGGCCCGCGCGTCGAAGAAATCGGTGCAAGAAATCCACAGCGCGAGCATTCCTGGAACGAATGGAAGTCTTCTTGCTGGAATTCGGATTGCCGACGATACGCTCTCTCTCACTCGAAATATCCTCTCCTCGGTCCCAACTGTGGGGGCGCATGATCCGGTTGTGAGACACTTGGGTTACTATGCAGGGACGATCTGGGCTTTCTTTTCTTTACGGGAGTTGGATCGGGGGATTGTCAATTCGAAGAGGGCGGCGAATATTGGAGATGAGGAGGGGCTTCGAAGGGCGAATGCTTTGGTTGTGTCGGGGAGTCTCTGTTCCCTCGGGTCGGCGGCCTACTTAACGGGGAGGGTTTGCGATACATTTTCGGTTGCCTCTCGGGGCGCGGCTCCGTTTGCTGCTGCGAGCGCTCTTTTTGGCCTCGGATCGGTTTTAGGAGCTTGGGCCTCATTCTTGGGAGGGTGGCGCTGTAAAGACTTCAACGACAAACTGGAGGCCTATTTGGACCATCCGAATCTGACGCAGTTGGAGCGATTTAGAGGAGCCTTGAATTTCTTGAAGGAGACGATCATGGTGACGCGGGAGGAGGAGATTGATATCGCTCAGAAAATCGATGCGGATCATCCGGGCTTAAGCGCAGATAAAAGGGAGAAGCTCATCGAGGAAAAACGGAGCAATTTGACGGAAGTGAAGGTCAAATATATGAAGCGGAGAACGAGCGCTCGAAGTCTCTATTTGATTCTGACTCAATGCGATCAAATTCTTGCCAAATTAGGGGATCCGGCAAAAGAAAAAGAGGGGATTCGAGAGGCGACTCTTCTTTTCATGGAGGTGGAGCAGGAAAACAACACAAAGATGTCCCTTTACATTCTGGGGTTCATCGCGTCGTTGATTGGACTTGCGGCCCTTGCAATCGCAACATTTTTTACAGCGGGGGTTTTCCCGTTTGTCTTGTATGGAATTTCAGGGACGGTCTATCTTGCGACCACTCTTTATCAATCAGGGGCGATTTTTGTGAGAAGAGACCATGAGGCAAAAAAGATCGATCTTCACCCTGTTCCCTTATCTTATTGAGGCATAGCTGAAGTCAACAGCGCCCACTGAATCAAATGCATACCCCTTTAATCTCGGATGATGGGCGAACAAAAAGCGGTCGCTGCTGATCGGAATGAAGGGCATTTGATCGAGAAGGATCTCCTCGGCTTCGCTGAGGAGGGCTGTTCGTTGTTCGGGGTTGGGCTCTTTGCTCGCTGAGGAGATTTTTTGTTGGTAAAGGGGGGAGACCCATTGGGGGAAATTGGCCGACCCGAGATGAGCCATCCGCTCCATGAGCTCCAACGGGTCATGGCAGTATGAGGCTTCAAAGGCTCCTGTAATTTCAAATTGACCGGTCCCCATGTTGGCTCGAAGGACATTCCACTCTTGGGGTTCTAATTTCACTTCAATTCCAAATACTTTGCTCCAAGCTTGCTGTAAATATTCGGCGAGCTGCTTCCGGTTGGCTTGTTGGGAGTAGGTGATGATGAGGGGGGGGAAGTTTTCAAGAGTGAGTTGCAGTTCTTTGAGCCCCTCATGGAAAAACTTCCGGGCGAGGGTTAAGTCTTCTTTGATGGGGGAGTGGGCTTGAGTGGGAAGGAGGGCATGAGGGAGAGGTTTATCGAGGGGGTCTCCGCCGATGAATACGTTGTGTGTGATCGCTTCGCGGTTGATCGCGAGGCTGAGGGCTTTTCGGATCATCGGGGAAGAGAGAGAAGGGTGCTGCGTGTTGAGAAAAATCCAAAAGGCTCGATCGATCGGATGGGAATGGAGCGCTTTTTTCTTTTCTAAGAAGTGGATTTGATCTGTGGAGAGGGGACAAAGGGGAACGCCGATCCAGTCGAGTTTTTTTTCTTCGTAAAGAGCGTAGGTTGTTTGGGGATCTTGCACCATGAAGACTTCGATTCGGGGAAGAGTTACTTTGGATCGATTCCAGAAGTGGGGATTGGGCTTGAGAGTGAGAAGGGAGCCTCGCTCCCATTTGTCTAGGGCGAAGGGGCCATTGAAATGGGCGATGGGTGAGGCTTTGAGATCTTTGATGGGGGCGCAGATGGGTTGGGCGAGAAGTTCCATGAAATGGGGAGAGGGGCGTTCTAGTTCGACAAAGAGCGTGAAGTCGTCGAGCGCTTTAACTCCAATTTGATCGAGAGAAACTTCCCCTTTTTTAGCTTTCGACGAGTTTTTTATCATGAAGAGGAGGTCTGATCGTTTGCAAAAGGAGAGGGGAGAGAGGGCCTCTTTCCATCCTTGTTCGTAGTGAGAAGCGGTCACTGAGGAGCCGTCGGACCAGTGATTTTTTCGGAGTTTGAAGACGTAGAAAAGGCCATCGAGCGATATATCGACCGATTCAGCCCCTGCGAGTTGGGCTTTTCCTTCTTCATCGATCCGTGTGAGTCCCTCGTAGAGGGTTTTTCCAATTGAGATGCCGCGAAGGTAAATGATCAGCTCATGGGGATGAAGCGAGGTTAAATCTCCTTCTTGAAAGTCTATTTTAAGGGTATCTTTCATAGCGACCTCTTTTGGGTTTTTTTGACATCCAGCGAAAAAAATTGCTAATATAATAACCAGCTTCATCATTTTATTAAAGTCCTTCCTTGGCTAAAGTCAACGCAACCTTCTTCATCCATTGTGGAACATTCAAACCGAGAATGATGGGCAAATAGATGAACATAATCAAAAAGATGGGTGAAGGGGACGTTTTGAGTCAAAAGCTCCTTAGCTTTTTGCATGAATTGTTGCTGCTCAATCGGGTCGCTCGTCTTTTTGGCCTGAGTGAGAAACTCCCGGTAAAGAGGATGAATCCATTGAGCGAAATTCCATGAGCTCGCTCCTTCAAATCGCTCCAAATAAGAGAGGGAGTCTTCATTGAGCGTATCTTGAATCGTGCCGCAAATCTCGAAGTTTCGTTTTTCTAATTGGCTTCTGAATGAATTCCAATTGAGTCTTTTCAGCTCAACTTTGATTCCAAGGGTTTCCTGCCAGGCTGTTTGCAGATAGGCGGCGAGTTGGTCTCTCCGAGTTTGGTCAGAATAACTGAAGGTAAGAGGGGGGAGGTTTTCTCTACTGACTCCCAATTCTCTCAGGCCGTTTTCAAAATAAAATACGGCGGCGTCGCGAGAGCGGGGTTCGATTTCATACGGGGTGCTATGGGGAAAGATCTCGCGGCAGATATGGGATCTGTCAATCGAAAGGGCGAGGGCGCGCCGAATGGGAACTGAAGAGAGGATGGGATGTTCTGTATTAAAATGGAGGGAAAAACGGCGGGCGACCGATTTTTTAAAGAGGCGTCCTTCCTTTTCTAGTTCTTTGATTTGTTCGATTGAGAGGATGGTGAGAGGATCTCCGATCCAATCGATTTTCCCTTCTTTAAAGAGGCGGTATATTCCGCCGATCTCGGGGATCCATTGCACCTCAACTTCTTCAAAAGGGGTCTCTTGCGTTTTCCAAAAATAGGGGTTTTTTCCAAGTTTGAGCCCCGTTTTTTTGATCTCTTCCACCATGTAGGGGCCATTGAACCACTTGGGTTCTCGATGGGCGCCGAAGAGGGGGTAGAAAAAGGGTTGGGCCAGTTTTTTCAGAAAGTGGGGATCGGGTTCTTCCAACTCA
This sequence comes from uncultured bacterium, assembly GCA_964540255.1. Lineage (GTDB taxonomy): Bacteria > Chlamydiota > Chlamydiia > Chlamydiales > SM23-39 > REEB52. The sequence goes on along the minus strand of CAZIML010000073.1, from coordinate 824 downwards.
ATTTCGAGTGTTTCGGGATCGATGACTCGGGCTCCAACGCGATCGATGGGACATTTTTTCTCTCTGAATTTACGGGCGTTTTTAATCGAGAAGAGAAGTTCTGGATGGCTCACCAAATCTTGAAGGGCCCATTTCCAACTGTCCACATAATCGAAGGCGGTCACTTTTTCTCCATTCGACCAGTTTGCTTTTCGGACGCGGAAGGTGTATGTGAGTCCGTTCTCGGATACTTCGTATTGGCTCGCTCCAGAGAGCTCGGCTTCCCCTTCTTTATTGAGGCGGGTGAGTCCTTCAAAGAGGAGCTTATTGAGTAGGCGGGAGCGCATGTCGCTGGATGAGTAGTGGGGATTGAGGGAGGGGGGAGAGCCTTCTTGAAAGACGAGACGGAGCGTTTTTTCATCGCCTGCGGGAGCTTGAAGGAGCGCTTCAATTTCACTTTCGACTCTCCCTGAAAAACATTCGTAGTGAAAATTGCCAATCGTAAGCTGTGCGTAAGGGAGAAGCTCCTTGGTTTCATTCCGCTTCTGACTGCATCGTAAAAAGTCGACTCGGTTCTCAGTTTTTACGATCGTGAAAAGGCCTGAGGCAGTGCTTTTTAAAGCGTAAGATTTCTGATCTTGGATCAAATGAGAAAAAACGCGGAATAGGTCTTCTACCTCGTCGAGGGAGAGGGAAAACCAGCGTTCGAAAGGGTGGATGGCGTAAAAGACCTTTTCGGCAAACAGATCGAAAAAGGGGATTTTAGCTGAGAGGTGGAGCCGAACCATTTCAAAGTGATCTTGCTGTTTTTCAAAGAGCCCTCCATTGAAGTCTCGGAAGGGGCC
>CAZIML010000072.1:6663-9032 GCA_964540255.1 uncultured bacterium | reverse complement strand
CCCCTTTGTGGCGGATCACTTCGCCGATCACCCCGAGATCAAAGCCGCTATTGGGAGGGGGGATCTTTGAGGGAACGGGAGTGACTGTGGAGTTCAACCCAGCCAAGTTGGTGACGAATTGATCGGGGGTGGCGTTTGGATCGAGATTGGGCGGGGTATTGAACGTATTGCCAGAGAATTTATCTCGATATTTGTAGTTTGCGCCCCATTCAAGACCAAATTGGAGAGCGTTCGCCAAGTTGGTCTCGATCATCAACATTTCGATGAAGACTTGTTTCAGCGGAATGTCGAGGTTTTTGATCAATTCGCGGAGCCGGGTCAGGGTCTCTTGGTCGCCGGAACAGAGGAGCGAGTTGGTCACTTCAAGCCACTGGATCGAATTGATCGAATTGAGAAGACCTTGATTGACAGGGGCATTGGAGATGATCAAATCTTTGGCGATCTGCCGGAGGGCTCCTTGGATCTCGTCCCCTTTATGGAACTGGAGCTTGTAGACGAGGAAGCTTGTGTTGTCGATCGCCTGGATCGACGGTTCCGATGGGTTGGCAATTCCGGGGCCGTTCGGAAGATTTGAGGGGATGTCGAACTCTTTCAGGAGCTCTTTCACCTGATTCAGCGATTTTTCTGTTCCAGTGAAGACGAGAGTTTGAGTCGCTTCGGTCCAGCGGACGGAACGGATCGTTGAAAAGAGATCGGGATCGTTGAGGCCGCTGCTCGCTAAATGCTCTGTGAAGTCCCCGAGTAATTTTTCGAGCTCAGGACCTGAGAGAGATTGGGTCTTATAGACAAAGAAGTTGGTCGGGCCGTTGGCTGAAGAAGCTCCCCCTCCTAAAGAGGAGACGTCGAATTTCTCAACGAGCGTTTGGACCTTGCCAAGAGACTCTTCAGTTCCTGTGAAAAAGAGAGAGTTGGTCTCTTTCACATATTTCATGCTGTTGAGGGCGGCGACGAATTCTTTATCGGACGAGCCATTTTTCTTCAGTTCTGCAGAAACGTTTTTAATCGAGCTGATGATTTGAGGGCCGCTGGCATTTTTGAGCTTGTAGAGGAGGAAGGTGGTTTTGCCCACATGTTGGATCGGGGCGTGGCTCGTGGGGGCGATATCGATTTCTTTGATCAGCCCTTGGACTTTGGTTAAGGTTTCAGGAGAGCCGGTGAAAATGAGGGAGTTGGTCGCATCGACATATTTAACACTGTCGATCGATTTTAAAAGATTGGGATCGGCAAGTCCTGCGCTTTTTAAATTCGAACCCACCTCTTTGAGCGATTTTTCCACTTGATGGGCCTGCAAATTTTGCGGTTTGTACATGTAGAAGTTGCTGTGGGACATCGCCTGTGAGCTTCTGGGAAAATCGTAGCCGGCGATGATCTGCTTGACCTCTTCAATCGCTTGAGGATCGCCGCTCAAAAGGAGCGAATTCGTCTGTTTCACGTAGCGGATTTTGCCGATCACATCGAGGATTTTTACATCTTTCAATCCCGATGATTTGAAATTCTTGGCCAGATTATCGAGATCTTCTTCAATCACATCTCCCGTAGTGTTTTGGACTCGGTAGAGATAGTAGCTTTGCTTTGTCGAAGCGTCGGGAGTGTCGAAAGCGGTGAGAAGATCTTTGATTTGAGCCAGATCTTGGTCATTTCCATAGAACATGACCGTGTGAGAATCGGGGATCCACTTGAAGGAGCGGAGCGCTTCGATCAGCGATTGAGAGCCCCCTTTTTTGGCCATATTATCTGCCACTTCATTGACATACGACCTGGTTTTTTGCTCTCCTGCGTATTTCGGATGGTACTGCAAAAAAGTAGAGGCATGTTTTTGATTGTCGAAGGTGGTCAACAGATCTTTGACCTGATTCAGGTCTCCCGGATTGCCATAAAACATGAACGTTTGAGAATCGGGGATCCACTTATAAGAAGTGAGGGTCTCGATGAGAGTCGAAGAGCCCCCTTTTTTCTGTAAATTGGACGCGATCTGTTTTAAATAATTTTCTGTTTTTTCAACACTGGCCGACTGAGGATGATATTGGTAGAACGTTTTTTGATACGCCCTTGCATCTTGGCTGTCAAAAGAGGCGATCAATTTTTGCACTTTTTCAAGAGAAGAGGGATCTCCTGTAAAAAGGATCGAATTGGTCGACTTGACCCATTTCATGGTCGAAAGAGCGTTCATGAAAGCGGGGTCGGCCAACTTGTCTGATTTGAGCTGAGCCATCACCTCTTTCAAATTGGCGACGAGCTCTTCTCCTGTTTCATTCACCGGCTTATAGATGAAGAATTGGGTGCTAGGGGGAATCGCGCTCGCTTTTCCTCCCGATGAGTCGATCGTGCCTAAGAGTTTTCGGATCTGGTCGAAATATTTTTCTTCCCCT
>CAZIML010000072.1:0-6653 GCA_964540255.1 uncultured bacterium | reverse complement strand
GAGAGGGTGTGAGTTAAAGGATTGATTTTGACGCTTTCAATCGTCTCGATCAAATGGGGATCAGCCCCTTTGCTTCCCTTCAAGTTTTGAGCCATTTCTATAATCGAATTGCTGATCTCTTCGGCGCTTCGATACTGAGGTTTGTAGACGAAGAAGGAAGTTTTCCCCATGTATGAATCCCGGCCATCTCCGGGGACGTCGAGAGCGGCTAAGAATTCCTTTCCTTTAGCGAGCGAGGAGGTATTTCCGATCAGCATGATCGAATTGGTCTCTGGAATCCATTTCGCTGAATCGATCATTTGGACCAAATCGGGATCTGCCACGGCTGAATCTTGAAGAGTGGAGCCGATATTGACGAGACCTTTCAACACCTCTTCGCCTGAGCGGTTCATCACTTTGTAGACAAAAATATTTTCCGCTTTAATCCGTTTCATTTTCGACAGATCGACTTTAGGAACGGTGTCGAGATTTTTAAAAACGGCTAATGTTTTTTCGACGAGATCGGGAGTCGAGACGATGAAGATTTCACTTGCGAGCGGCTGAGGGACCAAGATGAAGGGATTGCCTTGGGCAATCGGACTCATGATTTGGCTGGCAAGCTCGATCAGAAATTCAGGGCTATTGTGCTCGGTCGGGAAGCTTTGAATTTCGAGTAGAGTGTGGGGGGAGTCGAGATTTTCGATCAACGCTGCGATTTTATCGACGTTACCTTTGATATCGGTGACGATGATTTGTCTTGTTTCAACCGATGTTTCGATGAGAGCGGTCGTTGAAATCATCGGCTGGATGATGGCAGCGACCGATTGAGGCTTCGCGTTTTTGACTCGGAAAATTCTTGTGACGATGGCGCTGTTTCCCTCTGGAGAACCCTCAGTTACGAGAGTTGCGACCTGCCTTACATCGGGCGATTTATGGATGACTAAATTATTTCCCTGTTCCAAGAGCATCAATCCATGGACCCTGAGCACTTGGATCAGCGTGGCCATCACATTGGCTTGCGTTGCCGGTTCATCGGATACGACGGTCACTGTGAAGTTGAGATCGGCCTCTTCGTAGATGAAATTGGTTTTGCAGATTTTGCTTGCGAAGCGAATATATTCAATGATCGAGACGGTGTTATAATTGATTGTATAGCCCTCGGGAGCGGGGGGTGATTTTTTAAACAATCCGTCTAGTTTTGCGACGTTGGCATCCTCGGGGATGAGGACAGGGAGTTCCTCTTTCGCCATCTCTTCATTTGAAAAGAGCGAACTTGTAATGAGAAGAAGAAATAGACTTACGCGCATCGCAGACATGTAGGGTAGTCGACCTCTTTTGAATCGTAATTTACGGTGCATATTAATGCAAGGTTTCGTTGGGCTTCAGACCCGTGCAAAGGAGTTTAGCTCTTTTCAGATAAAAAATGCAATGACGATACAAGTTGCTAGTTCTTTGAAATCCACTTCCAAATGGGAAGAACTGTGACCTTGAGTCCCTCCTGGCTTTCCTCATATTCTTCTTCTTGAGTGAGGACGGTCCGCTGGCTGAGGCACTGATTGACGAAAAGTGAAAAGACCCGTTAATCTCTTCCACCATTCATAAGGAATTTTTTATGGCTCATTTTTATGTTTCATATAGAGGCAGCTACTACATTCCAAATACAACCGGAAAGCAAGCGCTTGCTCGTGAGTTTTATGCGTGTACGACATTAACAGGAATCTACAGGGAACAAATAGAGAATTACCGATTGCGGGAGCTCATCCGAAACGTGGCTGCTGCCTCTCTTGCATTCGGGACTCTTTTGGCCAGCGGCGTTTACTATTCCGAAAAGCTCGCGCAAAGAGTGGGAATCGTGGGGCTCGTCTACACATCGATCATGCCGATCGATTTTTTTCTTCGTAAAATCAGTTTGTGTTACTACGAGTACCGCCTTGCTGCGGCAGAGGCTGAAATCCAACGAACGTTTAATTTATCAGACTATTCTGAAATGACCGGGCCAGTGACGATTCTGGCGGATGATCTAGTCGTTCAAGTGGCGCAGCCTATATCGAGCGGAAGGAACGAACGTTTGCTTTATACCGAAACAACCTGAAGAATCGGTTTTTGGCCGCGTCGGGCAGCCACTGTATTTTGATCTGCCTGCATCGCTAAACTTTTTAAGTTTAGCTGCTTCGGCACCGCTGCGCTGATCAAAATTCAGGGCGCCTCCTTGCCAAATTCCCGATTCTTCAGGTTGTTTCGGTATACAATCAGTAAATACGTTGGAGAGTGAGGACGGCGGAGGCCCGCTCGACTCTTGTTTCGGTGAGCTTTTGGAGCACTTTTTCTGCTTGGGGCTGCGGCGAGAGGAGCGTCTCTTTCCGGATCCACTCAGGACTTTCATGAACTTTGAGCCCCATCGAGGGAAGTATCAAAGTATCGCCGGGGCGCCAATTGTCGCTGATCTCTAGAAACTCAGCCGATGGATTTTTTCCCAAGTGAATGTTGGCGGTATTGAGCGTTTTGACCGTTTGACTCCCTTCGGGCAGATGCCAAAGGGGTGTCTCGCCTGAGGAAATGTAGGTGAGGAGCTCTTTTTCCGGATCGAGAAGAAGGAGCGCAAAGGTAAAATGGGGATTGATCGGATCTTGGCAAAGGGTTTCATTCAGGGCCTGGATCGCTTTCATAGGGATGAAATCTTTTTTCAGACTCATTCGACTCATGCCGCGGAAAATCGAGGCTTGGACTAGCGAGGCAACTCCTGTCTCAAGCGGCTCGGCTAAAAGAAGGGCGTAGCGGTTATTCGAAAAGTGGAAAAAATCAAGATATAAACCGGTGAGCGAAATCCCTTCATGGACGGCGATCCCGACATCGATCTGAGGCCAGCCAGGTCCTCTAGAGGGGATGAGCACTGAACGAGTGTGGTCGATCAGCTTGACAACTTCTTCGGGAACCTCTTCCTCCCCTTGCCCAGTTTCCATGTATTGAGTGATCGCACTGATGAAATCCCCGATATCTTGATAGCGCTCTTTCGGATTCTCATGAAGCGCTTTTTCCAAAATGGAGCGGATCGGCTGAGGCAATAAACTCAAATGGATCACTCCATGGCTCAATCTCCCAAGAATGAGCTCATAGGCGATGATCGCAAGAGAATAAATGTCGGAGGAATAGGTGACTTTGCTCGGATTCTCTTTTTGCTCGGGGCTCATGTAGACGGGAGTGCCCATGATCCGCTTTTTTTGGGTAAACCTTTCAGCTCCCCCTTCTTTTTGAAGCTGGGCGATTCCAAAATCGATCACTTTGATCTCGCCTGTCTCAGTGATCAGGATGTTTTCCGGCTTCACGTCGCGGTGGATGATCCCGTGGCTGTGAAGATGGAAGAGGGCAAATGCGACTTGGAGGATGATTTCAAAGGCCCTTTGATTCGAGAGGGCTTTTTCTTTGATGAATTGTCTTAGGCTGATCCCTTGGATGAATTCCATCGCAATATAGAGCCCTTTTTCCCACTCTCCTTCTCCATAGAGGTGGACGATGTTCGGATGGTGGCTCATCTGAATGATCTCGGCTTCTTTTATGAAGCGACTCACCATTTCTTTGTTCTTCAGATATTTGGGCAAAAGGACTTTTACGACGATCGGCTTTTGAGTGTCGGGATGAGAGGCTAAAAAGAGGACGCTCATCCCCCCTTTAGTCAGCAAACTCTCAATTTTGTAGGGGCCGATCTTCTCAGGGAGGGGAAGGCGAGCTTTCCCTGTGTGAAGAGTGGCGATCGTCGGTTCGTTATTCAAATCTCACCCAATCTCGAGAATGCGGAGTCCGAGCTGCTCCCCGAGATAAACAAGTTCGGCCCGCCCTACCTTTTGCCCTTGGATGGTGAGCGAAACTCCCTGGTCGGGATGAATCGGAAGATCTAATGTATTGCCCGGCTGAAGGCTCATTAAATGATCCAGCGACATTTTAATGCGGGCAATTTCTACCGTGACATAAAGAGGAAGTTCTTTGAGAGCGGCGACCTCTCCTTCTTCCATCGAGATTTGATCGTCGGAGGGAGCTTCTCCCTTATTTTCCATGTTATCCTCATAGTAAAAAGCATAATCGGCAAGTGTAATTTTGTGATGATCCATCGATACGTTGAAGAGGGGAGTAGAGCCGAGCATGAGCATCGCAAGGCCTTTTTGATGGCGCGGATCGTAGCTTCCCCGATCGAGAAGAACAAAGTCGCCCGCTTCAATGGTTTTCCACTCTTTTTGACTCAATACGATCGAGCCTGTTTTCAATCCCACCGCTACTTGAGTTTGACGGGCAAGTTCCGATGGGACGTATTCGGAAGAAATGGTTGAAAAGTGAGAAACCCACTCTTTTCGAAATTCAGCAGGGATCGCAAGTCGCCCCCAGCACCGCTTTCCAATTTCTACATCGATGCAAAAGGCCTTCTCAAACGACTCTTCCTCTTCGCTGATTTGGAGAGTGAGATTTTCAAAGGGAGGGGTGATTTGAAGTTGATGGAGCGCTTCGAGAAGAAGGTAGCGATAAAACCCTTCCTGCAAGATTTCTGAGGAGAGGGGATGGACTGGCCCCTCTTTTTTCAACATCATCGAGGAGAGTTTGACTAAATCCTCATGGGAAATCAGCCAATAGACAGTTCCAAGGGGAGAAACGGCAATCGATACCACCTGAACGTGGCTTCCAAGTCCTTTTTTGATTTCAGTCGCCCCTTCGCGCCATGTTTGTTCTCTCGCCCGCACTTCAAGATGGGGAAGAGCGAACTGCTTTGATAATGAAGCAGAAAATCGGCCCCAGTCAAAGCGGGGCGCATTCCCAAATAGGGGAATCGTGTTGAGTTCTGGAATTTCGGAAGCGATCCGCCGTACCCATGCAAGGGGAGCTTTCATCTATTTTCTCCTTTCTCCTAAATCGCCCCCGCCAGAGTCTCCTCTCTCTTCGCTCTCTTTGCGTCGAAACACCGGCTTCTCTGTTCGATACTCCACATCGAGCCGATTGACTCTGAAAGTGAAATTCCCATTTTGGAATGCGGCCATCAAGCTCGGGATGTTTTCTCTAAAACTCACCACAGCCTGATCAGAGCCTGACAGGGTTATGTTAAAAGAATCAGGGGCTGTCGCATATTTTTCAATCTTAATTGTCGATCCAAAGAATTTTGAATTAGCAAATGCGGCATTATTCAATACCACTTCGGTCCGATTGACCCCTTGAGGCCCCCCCATCACATACATGGTTCCCACCATTTGATAAAAGAGGGCTGCAGTGGCCGGTTGTATGTAGGGAGCAGCTTGAGTCATTGCTTTGGCAGCCATCGGTTCCACGTAGCTCGGCATCGGCGGAAGCGATGTGCGGGTGATCTCGGAGCTTTTTGCCTCGTGCCCTTGCTTTCGCCCTTCTCGCCCACCCTCTCTCTCTTCTCTTTGCATTGGGATCGCCATCCCACTTTGCAACTCTTCCCGTTCTTTCTTCTCTTTGTGCTTCGCCCCTTTCGTTTCAATCCGCTCTTTTTCACTTGCGAATTCTTTCTCGCTCTTTTTCATCGATGCGGCGATCTCAAATGGGCTCGGTTCTTTTTCTTTAGCTCCCCGTTTTTCTGGCTGAGGCGCCTCTTTCCCTTTCATTGGAGGGACTCCCTTCTCTTCCCGTCCTCTGAGTTGAACCCCTTTCTTCTCTAATTTTCCGGGAGGGCCGAAAGGAGAAGGCTCCTCTTTTTTCTCACCCTTCATCGGAGCTCTCCCAAAAGGTTCTTCTCCACCCTTCTTTTCCCCCTTCTTGCTTTCCCCCGCCTTCATTCCTTTTGCATCACTCGTAGTCTCATGAAATGTTTTTGCGGGAGCTGGCTGGTCGGGAGGGAAATCGACATCGTGCCAAAATTCTTCCGATCGAGGGAGCGATCCTGTCCCTTCTCCATCCTCTTCATCTTCGCTGAAGTTCGCTGGCGTAGAGAGATCGGGCGGGGGAGTGTAGGCAGGGCTTGGGATGATCGCCTCTTCCACATCGCCGAGCTCCGAATGGGTTGAGCCAAGAAGGGGCCCATTTGCCGGTTTTTTCGCCTCTTTTCCTGACGCTAAGTCGAACGGAGAGGGGCGGTTTTCTGTTTCTGCATTTGATTTCGCATCAAGGTCATCGTCGTAAAACGAGCGAAACTTTCGTTTGCGCGCCTCGTCTGCATCGACCTCTCTCACTTTTTCTACTTTCCCTTTGCTGGAAAGTTCATCGCGCGCCGCTTTTGTCTCGTGGCCTGGCCCTCTTGGGGGAACTCTGGATGGGGGTTCTGAACTGCTCATGATTCTCTTTCTTTTTTTTCTCGTTTTCTCAAAGTGTGAGTGGCGGAGCCCTGCTCGTCTTGCTCGACAGCCTCTTTTTGCTCGGTCCAGTAACGGACCTCTTTTTCCCACTCTTTTTTGTGCATCTCTAGTTTCTCTAGATCCTTTTTTCTTTGGAAGAGCTCATCGGTCGCCACGTCCACTTGTTTCTGGGCCGCATCGACCTGTTTTTGCTGGGCGGCCACCTTCTTTTGCTCCTCAGCCAGCTTCTCTTCCACGATCTTCAGGTACCCCTTCATTTGCTGGATCTTATCGGTGGTCGTCCCCTCGTCGAGGGCCCCCCGGAACTGGGCGAGCTTGGCCGTTCTATGCTCTAGGACCTTGTCCCTCGCCTGGGTTAGGTCGTAAAGTTTTTCATATGCTTTT
>CAZIML010000071.1:0-9154 GCA_964540255.1 uncultured bacterium | reverse complement strand
ATTGCATGGAATTAACGACAAGCCATGGGACTATGTCTTGATCGATTGCCCCCCCACTTTGGGGATCCTCTCCCTCAATGCTTTAACGATGGCCCAAGAGGTCTTGGTCCCTGTAGAAGCCCACGTGATGGCTCTTCATGGCTTAGTGCAGCTATTAAGGACGATCAACTTGGTGAAACAACGATTGAACCCCACGCTTGAAATTGCCGGGATTTTGGCTTGCAGAGTCGACTACCGGACAAAACATTCCTCCGAAGTGTTGACCCAGCTCAGAAGCCGTTTTGAAGGAAAGGTTTGCACAGCGGTCATTCGGGAAAACATCCGCCTTGCCGAGGCGCCCCTCCATCTCAAGCCGATCACAACCTATGACACGAACTGCAATGGAGCTCACGACTACCGGAAGCTTGCCCTTGAGCTGATGGGACCTACTTCCCCTTCCGTTCCTTCTTGATCATTCGTCTGCGCCACCCTTCGGCAGTCAGAACTCGTTCGTAGGGAATCTCTTGGAGAGATTTTTTCGGTTTCGGCGGAACTGGTAAATCTTTCTTTTTGAAAAAAGCCATGAGGCCACAATAGCCCGAACGAAGACTCTTGTCAAGAGAGTAAAATTAAGGTTTAATATATGGATTCAGGAGATGTTCAATGACAAAGATGAAACTGATGTATCAGGGAGATCTGCACACTGAGTGTACCCACGAGTCGGGGACGAAGATCGGAACCGACGCTCCCAAAGACAATATGGGGAAGGGGGAGCTTTTCTCTCCGACCGATTTGTTTGCAGCCAGTTTAGCAACCTGTATGATGACTCTCATGGGGATTGCAGCGAAAAAGCTGGGAATTGAGCTCAAGGGAATGAGCGGCGAAGTGGAAAAAGAGATGGCGGCAGGTCCCGTGAGGCGGATCGGTAAAATCATCATTCGGATGAGGAGCTCTCTTTCGTTAAATGAGGCTCAACGGGAAAAATTGGAGTACGCGGCCCTCAATTGTCCTGTAAAGCATAGCCTTCATCCCGACATCAAGGTAGAAGTCGATTTTGTTTGGGGACTATGAAATATACGAATCTCAAGGCGTTCCAAAAACATTTGGAGAGCGCATCTCCCCACAATTTTTGCCGCGTCTATTTAATTGCAATCCCGGATGATTTTGAGAGGAATAAGGGGCTCGATTTGATTCTCTCATACATCAAGGGGGAGGCGGTACGATTTGCCGGTTCTGATTTTGAGATGCGCGATTATCTCGATGCGACCCAGAGCGGTTCCCTCTTTGGTTCTTCAGTGGTTCTCTTCGACGAGCTCGACAAGGTGGGGAAAAAAGAGGTGCAGCTCATTGGCGATGCTTTGAGCAAAAGCGGCGCGACTCTTCTTTTTGGCACGAGGAGCAAAACACCGATCGCTCCTCTCATTGAAAAAGAGGGGGTGATCCTCGATTTACTCGAAGAAAAACCTTGGGATAAAGAAAAAAGACTCATTGATCAGTTGATGGAACGGGGAAAAAATGGGGGAAAGAGAGTGTCTTCCGAAGTTCCCCCTCTTTTGATCGAGCGGCTTGGAGCAGACCCCGCTCTTCTCGACAGTGAAATGGATAAATTGATTTGCTACACAGGGGCCCAACCCCAGATCACTCGAGACGATGTGCTTCAGATTTCTCCCGCGAGCCGCACTGCCACCCTTTGGCAAACGGCCGAAGAGGTGATTTGGGAGGGAGGGGAGTTCCCGCCTCTTGATAGCGCCTCATTTCATGGGATGATCCCTTCTCTTAGGAGTCAACTCCACCTCGGCCTTTCGCTTGCGACGCTGATCGAGGAAAAAGTTCCCTCCACCGAATGGAGCCGCTACCTGCCGAAGCTTTGGCCCAAAACGCTCGAGAAAAGAAGTTCTCAATCGGCTCGGTTAGGCTCACACTACTTCCGAAAAGGGCTTGAAAAGCTGTTTGAAATTGAGCTTCTCTCTCGTTCTCAATCGACTCAATATCGAGCTCTCCTCGATCTTTTCAGGGCGGCCATCCATGTCAGGTAAGCTCTATCTCCTTCCGAATCTACTTGATGAAGCGCTCCCGGCGGAACCCTTTTTGCCCTCAAGCGTTGGCGAAGCGGTTCAAAAAATTGAGGGACTCATTTGCGAAAGTGAAAAAATGGGGCGCCGCTATTTGCGTCGGTTTTTAAGCCATGAAGCGATGGCGAAGATGCCGCTCAAGGTTCTCAACGAACACTCGAAGGATCTTTCAGAATTGATTGAGCCGATCGAGAGAGGAGAGACTTGGGGATTGATCTCCGATGCGGGGCTTCCTTGTTTGGCCGATCCCGGCGCTCAGCTTGTTTGGCTCGCCCATCAGAAGGATCTTCCTGTCGAAACCTTTGTCGGCCCCTCCTCCCTCATCATCGCCCTGCAACTATCTGGATTCAGCGGCCAACAATTTTCCTTCCACGGCTATCTTCCGAGGGAAGGGATCGAATTGGAGGCGAAAATTCGGGAGTTAGAGAAGAGGGGAGGGACTCACATATGGATCGAGGCCCCCTATCGCTCCTCCAAGATGCTTGAAGTCTTAAAGCAGGTGCTCCAACCTGCAACGCGCCTTTGCATCGGGGTGAATCTCACGACGCCGAACCAGCGGCTTCTCTCTCAAACAGTGAGTCAATGGAGAGGAGCTTCGTTTCCCCTCGCCAAAGAACCCGCCGTATTTTTGATCGAGCGAGTATAATTTTTTCGGTTTGCTCTCTCTGGAGCTTTCAACTGAACAGTCTATTCGTTCAGTGAGGGGCGTTCTCTCTCAGGGCGATTGTATCATCAATTGCTTGCAAAGAAAAATGAGCAAGGATCGCCATGAGGCATGGCGGCAGGATCACTGCGAAACGCAGTGGCAGGATCAAGAAAATTTCTTTTTTCTATCCTGTCGGCGTCTTGCCCGCTCGCTTCGAGCGGATCCTTGCTCTTTTCCCCATCCTTATAGAAGGCTTCTCATTTTATTCGCACACTAGAGCCATCGACTCATGTTGATGAGTGGGCGACCTCATACTGCTCCCTTATCCCCAAAATAGGCGTCATAGTTACCTCTTTTTTATTTTATTGCAATTGTATTGTTTAATTATAAATTTGTTTTGTGTATAATTAATATTTAAATAAATGCAAGGAGAAGTAGTATGTCTTTTTCGAATTTGCCCCCATTCGTAATCGGTACGCCTGGAGTGGACCCCAGAGAGTACCTCTATTTCATACCCCCAGCAGATGGGTTGCCCCCATTTGCAATCGGTACGCCTGGAATAGATCTTGACCAATATCGGGATCAACCAATCCCTCAACACTCTCGAGTTCGCCATTCTGTCCCTCGTCCCCGGAGGATACGGCAACTACCCTCAGATTCTGAGTGGGAGCTGACTCAACGAATCATTCAAAAATTTTACCAAGTAGACGCTCAGTCGGGAGCTTCTCAACCGGTGGTTATGAAAGGGCGACCGAGGTCTCGTTGGGAGATTTCGCAGGTCAACCATTTAGAGAAGGCAGTTGAAGTGAAGAGCCTCGACATTGTTCAAACGAAAAAGTTACAATTCGACCAGATCCTTCCAGTGTTAAAATTGGGTCAAAGGGCTTTACTTCGTATGGATTTGAGCGGAGTGGCAGGTGATTGGTACGCCAAAGCCGTAGTAAGTAATCTTCCGTACGGAAGGGCCACGATGGAAGTACAACCCAATAAGGGTTCTAAGTTGCGTCGAGTTTTAATGGCTGCAAACATGAACCTATGTCAAGCGATCCCTTATCATGAAGGAAACTTTGATGAGAGCCAACATGAGCAGCAAGAATTCAATATAGGCGGTAAAACGGTGGTTTGCTTCAAACTTTAGGCCGATGATTTTTTTGCTTGACTCCCTTTTTTGATTCTTGAATATAGGGCTTATTATCAGAAATGGGAGATCTGCATGATCAAGAGCGGTAAAAAAGTTGCAATCGAATACACTGTCTTTCTCGTCGATGGGACGCAGATCGACTCGAATGTGGGGGAAGATCCTCTTGAATTCGTCCATGGCTCCCATCAAGTATTTCCAGCTCTAGAACAGGCTCTTATGGGGCTTGCAACGGGAGATACCAAGCAAGTTGTCCTCAAAGCGGAAGAGGCCTACGGCCCTGTAGTTCCTGAGGCTTATAAAGAAGTGGATATCGATGCTGTTCCGGCTCCATACAGATATGCGGGGGCAGTCCTTGGAATTCAAGATCCTGCTGGGGGTGTCTATCCAATCAGAGTCCATCAAGTGAACGACGATAAAATCGTTCTCGATTTCAATCATCCTCTAGCCGGACAATCGCTTCGGTTTGATATCAAAGTGATTGGCGTTAACGAGCCTTAAGAACCTGCAGCCGTTCATCGATTTCCCGATCGGGTCTCAGCGATCGGATGAAATCGGTGAAGTTGGCTGCATCCCCTTTCTCTTTCACGTATTGTTCTACTCTTTGCCCTGCCTCGACGAGGCTGATTCCATACTGATTTAAAAGTGGATACACTTTGATCAGTGGTTGAAGAACTTCTTCGGGGATTTTTGATTTTGCGTCCAGTTTATTTAAAGCGTCCATGTCCTCAAGGTGTCTACTCATGAGGCTACAGCCCCGTGAGCCGATGAAACGGCTGCCCACTGATTGAGGGGAGGGGGGGTGTCTGTTTTTTTCACCAGGCCAACGTATTGTTCTCTCTCTTCGGTCGCCTCTTTTTGGGGCGTCGGGCTCTTTGTGCCCAGGGGGAACGCGGGTGGAGTTTGCAACGGGCTTTGGCATCGTGCATCGGATGATCCATTTTGCAACTAACATGATCAGTGGGAAAATCAGGGTGGCATACGAAATGATTTTAAGAGGGGTCGCATCCTTAAAATGATCAAAATATCCTTCGATAACGTTCCACGTTCTTTCTCCAAACCCTTGAGGGTGTTGGTGATATTGAGGTTCAAAGAAATACTCTACCCGATTCATATTAGCCTGTTTAAATTGGGCACTGATTATATCACACTTTCAAATAAAATGTAATGTAAATATTTGTGTATTTTTGTGAATGATCTTAGGTCTATAGAATCCCTTGTCGACAATTGCATTCAGTATGACATTCATAGTCGATCAATTCGGAGGCGACGGTGTCGTATAGGAGGAGTCCTCGCTCGGTGAGGCTGAGGCGCCCCTCTTTCTCTTTCAAAAGGCCGATCGATTTGAGCTCTTCGATTTTCTCAAGCGTCTGGAGGGGAAGCTGTCGCTGCGTCAGATCGACTCCTCGCCGGAGGCGGATTTCCACTGCAAGAAGCTCGAGTAGGTTCGCTGGATGGGGGCGTTTTTCTCGAAAATCAACGGGCGATTTCCCTTCTTTGAGAGCGGAGGCATAACGATGGATGTTGGCGACGTTTCGAAATCGTTCCCCTTCCCAATAACTATAGGCCGAGGGGCCAAAGCCGAGAAAGGGACGGGCGGTCCAGTAGCCGAGGTTGTGGCGCGACTCAAAGCCCGGCTTTGAGAAGGCTGAGATCTCATACCGTTTAAGCCCGATCGAGTCGAGCTTTTCAAGCGCTGCCGTGAGAAATCGGAGGGAGAGTTCAGCTGAAGGAGTGGTTACTTTTCTTTTGTGGAAGGGGGTGTGGGGCTCGATCGTGAGGTTGTAAAGAGAGAGGTGTTGAATGGGGAGAGGGGAGAGTTGATCGAGAGTGTAGCGCCAGCTCTCTTCTGTTTGATTCGGAAGATCATACATCAAATCGATCGAGATATTTTCAAATCCTGCACTCTTTGCATTGAAAATCGCCTCTTTGGCTTTCTCGCTGGTATGGATCCTCTCCAATGTCTCAAGAGAGCGGTCGTCGAGCGACTGAACTCCGAGGCTGAGGCGATTGATCCCGAGGGAGCGAAAACGGGCAAACATCTCTGGACTGCTCTCTTCAGGATTGGCTTCGATCGTGATTTCGCAGTCCCCATCTCTCGGAATGAGCTGCAAGATTGCACCAATCTCTTCAAATAAAGAGGGAGTGCCTCCTCCAAAGTAGATCGAAACGATTTTCTTTCCTTCGAGGAGCGGCTCATTGAGCCGCCACTCGAGTTCGATCGCTTCTTTCAAAAGGTGTTGATGACTGCGCCGATTTGGGATGACGTAAAAGTGGCAGTAGGGACACTTTTTCGTGCAGAAAGGGATGTGAAAATAGAGCGATATCTCTTTTACCAATTGTCGACATCGGGATCTTCAAGAATCCCCCGCTTCCATCGATTCCGATCAGAGAATGGATCTTCCTCATCTTCTTCTTCTACAACAGTCCCTTCACCCTCTTCGGTGTTTCCACCAGTGCCGCTCTCAGTCTCCTCTTCGGTGATCGTCTCCATGTCGTAGCTCTCGGTCTCCATATCGAGACCCGCGTCGGTCATGTTGTCTCCCATCTCCATGTCAGGGAGCGTGTGGGGCTCTGCATAAGCTTGGCGGGCAGGGGAGCGCTTCGGAGTCACATACTCTTCCATCTCGCCGCTCTCTTTCATGAAGCGGAGCCGCTCTTTCTCTTCGTCGATCTTCCCCTTCAAGGAGCGGATTTCCTCAACGTGCTTCTCCACATCTTTTTTGGGTACGAGTCCAAGGTTCATCCACTGCTCTAAATCCTCGAGCTCGGTTTCTAATTTCTTAAGTCTTTCACTCTTAATATTCATTTTTTTCTATCCATTAGGTATGCTTCTCAAGTCCCTTCTTCCTAACCGACGGCTTAAAAAATGTAAAATATTTTTTTCAAACCGGTCGAAACTGCATTCGATAAAAAGAGACAGAGAGAGCTTTTTACTCGAAAAATGGATTTATTGGCAAGTATTTTTCGTTTCTGATATTGAGAAAGATTGGAGGGTCCATGCCTGAATTTCCGAACCACGCTCAGTTAGCGAACATCGCTTTGATTGAAGAGCTCTACTCTCGCTACCTGAAAGACCCTGAAAGCGTCGATCTTTCGTGGCGCCATTTTTTCGAGGGGATCGACTTTGGCGCCTACCTGTACAAAAGGGGAGAGGAGCCTGCAGTTGATCGATCGAGTTTAAGGATTTACGATTTGGTACAGGCCTACCGGAGATATGGGCATTTAGAGGCGCAATTCAACCCACTCGATCGAGAGGAAAAAAAAGCCAAAGAGCTCGATTTGGAGAGTTTGGGGTTTTTCTCCTCTGAACTCGATCAAATGTTTCCCACTTTGGGCTTTTGCGGGAAAAAAGAGGCGCCGCTGAAAGAGTTGATCGAAGCGTTGAAGGCGATTTATTGCGGGCGGATTGGGTTTGAGTATATGGATTTGGGACATCCCGACCTGGAAAAGTGGCTCCAGGGGAGATTGGAGCCAGAGCTTCATATTGAGCCGTCGATTGAGGAAAAGCATCTTTTGCTCGAATATCTCAACAAATCAGAAGTGTTCGAAACGTTTCTTCATACAAAGTATGTGGGGCAGACCCGTTTTTCATTAGAAGGGGCGGAGACGATGATCCCTCTAATTGCTGAAGCGGTGGACCATGGGGCCGATTTAGGGATCGATGAATGGATCATCGGGATGGCTCACCGAGGAAGGCTCAACGTTTTGACCAATATCTTAAATAAACCGCTCTCTTTGATTTTAGAAGAGTTTGAAGATGACACCACTCTCTCATTTTCAGGGAACGACGATGTGAGATACCACATGGGTTTTGTGGGCGAATCGAAAACAAAGTCTGGGAGTCATGTGGTCGTTTCGATGACAGCTAATCCTTCTCATTTGGAATCGGTCGATCCGGTTGTGATCGGCCAGACCTACGCAAGACAAGTTGAGAAAAAGGACACGGAAAAATCGCGCACTGTTCCTCTTTTGATTCATGGCGATGCATCGATTGCAGGTCAGGGGGTCGTCTATGAAACGCTTCAATTGATGAATCTCCCTTCCTACTCAGTTGGGGGGACGATCCACCTTGTGGTGAACAATCAAATTGGCTACACGACCCTTCCCGAAGAGGGGCGATCGACTCGCTATTGCACCGACATTGCCAAAACCTTCGGCGCCCCTGTTTTTCATCTGAATGCGGAAGACCCTGAAAGTTGTCTTTTTGCTGCTAAATTAGCTGTTGAAATTCGGCAAAAATTTCATTGCGATGTCTTTTTAGACCTTCTTTGCTATCGAAAATATGGGCACAATGAAGGGGATGAGCCCTCCTACACGCAGCCGGTTCAATACAAACTCATCCGCTCGAAAAAAACGATCCGCCAAATCTACTTCGACCAGCTCCTTCAAGGGGGGCAGCTAGAGCAAAAAATGGCCGAAGCGCTAGACCTTCAATTCAAAGAGACTCTGAAGGGAGCTCTTGCAAAGGCGCAAGAGAAAGTCTCTGCCAAAACAGTCCCCCCTCCTCCTCCCTCTTTCGATCTCATGATCCCTTTTGAAAGCGGCGTTCCGTTGAAAACACTCCAGTCAGTTCTTGAAACCTATTGCAAAGTCCCCCCCGATTTCCATCTTCATCCCAAGCTTCAAAAATGGGTCGCCGACCGGCTTGAGTCGATCCGAGGGAAAGTCGATTGGTCGACGGGCGAGGCGCTCGCACTCGGATCGCTTCTCGATCAAGGAGTTCCGATCCGTCTTGCAGGACAAGATTCGAAGCGGGGCACCTTTAGCCAACGCCATTTAGTTTGGATCGACGTCGAAAATAGTCGTCCCTACTGTTCATTGGCTCAATATCAGACTCGCCTCGACGTGGTCAATTCGCCCCTCACCGAATATGCGGGGATGGGATTTGAGGTGGGCTATTCGTGGGCATCTTCTGAAAGCTTAGTCCTCTGGGAAGCGCAGTATGGAGACTTCGATAATGGAGCGCAAATCATGATCGATCAGTATGTCGTGAGCGCCGAACAAAAATGGAATGTTCCTTTTTCGCTCACTCTTCTCCTCCCACATGCATATGAAGGGGCAGGACCCGAGCACTCATCCGCTCGCCCCGAGCGTTTTTTACAGCTCGCCGCCAATCAAAACATTCAAGTGGCCAACCCCTCGACTCCCGCCCAATATTTTCACCTCCTCCGCCGGCAAGGTTTACGAAAAGTGAAAAAACCCCTGATCGTTCTCACTCCGAAAAGTATTTTGCGCAATCCTTTGAATGTAAGTCCAATCGATGCCTTCACGAAGGGGAGCTTTCATGAAATTTTGGATGATCCAAGTCCCCCCTCG
>CAZIML010000070.1:0-9247 GCA_964540255.1 uncultured bacterium | reverse complement strand
GCTCCAGATCTTCCGCTAAAATCATTCAGCATGAAAAATGTGATTGATACGCTGGTCGAGCGGGGATTTATCGACCAAATGACCCACTCTGAACTGAGAGAGCGGGTCCAACAGCCGATCAAAGCCTACGTAGGGTTTGATCCCACCGCCGATAGCCTCCATCTCGGGAACCTGGTCGGCATCATGGGCCTTGCCTGGTTTCAAAAATTTGGCCACACTCCCGTCGCCGTATTGGGAGGAGCCACTGGACTCATCGGCGATCCAGGGGGCAAAAGCGTTGAGAGAAATCTCCTCGATGAGGCGACCCTCGCTCACAATGTCCGGTCCCTCGAAGCATTTTTCAAAAAAATTCTCCAATTTTCCGGAGGGCCCCGTCCGTTGATTCTCAACAATAATGATTGGTTGGGGAAGTTTCAATTGATTGATTTCCTCCGCGATGTGGGAAAACATTTCCGCATCGGGCAGATGATGGCCAAAGAGATGGTCAAGACTCGATTGGAATCAGACGCCGGGATGAGTTTTACCGAATTCAGCTACCAGCTTTTGCAAGGGTATGACTTTTGCTATTTAGCGAGAGAGCATGGGGTGACTCTCCAAATGGGGGGAAGCGATCAGTGGGGAAATATCACCGCCGGCACCGAGTTGAACCGGAAGCTGGGAGGAGAAACCCTCTACGGCCTCACCTTCCCTCTCATCACACGGAGCGATGGGAAGAAATTTGGAAAATCGGAAGAAGGGGCGATTTGGCTCTCGGCTGAAAAGCTGAGCCCCTACCAGTTTTATCAACACTTAGTTCGGGTCGCAGACGCTGATGTGATCAAACTGCTCAAAATGCTCACTTTCCTCACCCTTGAGGAGATCCGAGACATCGAAGCGGGAATGTCGGTCCCGAACAGCGCCCAAAAACGGCTCGCTGAAGAGGTGACTCGCTTTGTCCACGGAGAAGAGGGGCTCCAGGCGGCGCTGAAAGTCACTGAGGGGATCGCTCCCGGAAGCGAGGCTGTATTGAGCGGAGCTCTTCTCAAAGAATTAGAAAAAGATATGCCGAGCCAAGATCTCTCTCTCTCTGAGGTCATCGGACAAAAGTATGTCGATGTAGCTGTTAAAGTGGGCCTTGTTTCTAGTAAATCGGAAGGATCTAAATTGATCAAAAATGGGGGCGCTTACTTAAACAATGAGCGAATCGCCGATCCCGCAATGACTATTGGAAGTTCCGATTTAATTGACAACGCCTATCTTCTTTTGAGTGCAGGGAAAAAAAAACGATTTCTGATTAAAATATCCAAAAAATGATTTGAAAAATAATCAGCAATC
The DNA here is from genome assembly GCA_964540255.1 of uncultured bacterium. Classification (GTDB taxonomy): domain Bacteria; phylum Chlamydiota; class Chlamydiia; order Chlamydiales; family SM23-39; genus REEB52. The sequence continues at coordinate 7,933 of CAZIML010000070.1, read as the reverse complement.
GCTATTTTGAACTCGTGAACCCCTTTACACCGAGCGTCTAAGGCGAGGTGGGGGGATAAATTTTTGGGTTCATTTCACAAGATCCCGAAGAAGGAGACAAACAGCTTGTCTGAAAATCAAGAAAGTACTCAAAGCAACCAGAGGAGCGTCGATATGGCGACTATCACAAAAAAGAAGCTGATCCAAACGATTTCAACATCTAAAGGATTACACCCAAATGATGTTCGCAATGTCATTCAAGCTTTTCTTGATGCGATGACCGACACTTTGTCGCAAGGAGACAGGTTGGAATTCCGCGATTTCGGCGTATTTGAAATCGTCGAAAGAAAACAAAAAATCGGACGCAATCCAAAGAATGCTGCGGTGCCGATTGTGATCCCTGCCCGCAAGGCGGTAAAATTTACTCCTGGTAAGAAAATGCGCAAACTTATTGAATAGTTCCCATGGAACTGTTCAATCTCTTGCAGTCAAGCTGTGAGGCTGATTTTCATCAGCCTCTGTTTGACTATCTTCGATGCCGTCATTCGGGCCAAACAACGCCCCCCTATATTCCTGTGTGCGATTTGAAGCCCATCGAGCAATTGGCGAAGCTAGCCCTGTTATGGAATGAAGCCGGTTTTGCAAAAGAGGCGGGGCAGCTTGCTCATTGGCTTTCCCCATTAAGAGCCTATCCCACCCTCTGGTCGACCGAAAAACAGTTTGATGAACGGCGATCCTCTGAATGGATGGAGCGGTTGAGTTCCATTCAGCCCATTCCTGGATGGTCTCCCGACTTTTCCTACACCCTCCTCAAATCTCCCTTTATGAGTGGAGTATTGACTTGGGCAGGAAATAAAACTTCTCTAGGAGTCATTCGGGGGAAAGAGGGAGAAATCAGAGCATTCGGACCTCAATCTCCCTCCTTTTTGTTTGGAATTGATGGGAAGGGAATCGATGGATGGGTGCGGGCCGCAGCCTACCCCGAAGTGTGGTTCGAATTCAAATCTAAACTTAACGAAAATGAGCTCCAAATCGATTTCCGATTCATTGGAGTCGACTCTCAAACACCCCTTGCCCTCGCCTTTTATGCCAAAGGGCCTCAATGCCAGGTAGGGGGAGAGCTCCTCAAGCCCAAAACGCTCCGCCGGTTCATCGGAGAAGGGAAAGAAGCTCGGATTGGGTCGATCGGAATCGCCTCCCCCCAAACGCATAAGATGGAGGTAATTCCATTGGCAGGGGAAGGGGGATTTTGGAATAGTGATTTTTTGATTCAATTTGAGATCTCCCCATTCAATCCACAAATTTGTTTCACGATAGAAAGTTTTATCTAAGGGTTGCAAAATAGTCTCTAGTTACCGATAATGGCGGGAGTTAAAAATATCTTTGGGAGTGAGTCGTCTGTGAAGTATTTTTTGATCATTGCCGTCTTGATGTTTGGCGCCATTGGGATCGCTGGCTGGATGAAGAAAGAGCCTCGCGAGGCGAGATCTGTTGAAGTGGTGCAAGAGATTGCCCTTGGAACTTCGGCGGCTCCCATCCCCATCCCCACTCCGGCAAAAGGAGCGGATGAGGTGCCTGAAGTGGATCGGATCTATCAACTCTTCGCCCTTGATTCAAACGAACTGCCGATCGTCGAGACCGTTTCATTCACCAGCAGAGTTCCCTGGCTCAAAGATCGCCCCGCTTGGATCGCCGATTATGCCACCCACTTTCAAACCTCGCGCCACTTTATCGCCCGAAGCCTCAATAAAAAAGTCGATTATTTCAATCAAAAAGTTCATCCCGGCGACCGGTTTAACGTCTTCAAAAAAGATAAAGATATCAAGTTCAATCTGGTCGTAGATCTTTCCAAATGCCGCATGTGGTTTTACTATCTCGATGGAAATGAAAAAGTCCTTCTCAAGACCTATAAAGTAGGTGTTGGGAAGCCCAATGCCTCTTCTCCATCTGGCTGTTTAACCCCTACAGGAACCTTCAAGCTGGGTGAAAAAATCGCCATCTACAAACCGGGTGTTTTGGGTTTTTTTCAAGATGATCGAGTCGAGATGATCCGCGTTTTCGGCACTCGATGGCTTCCGATGGAGCGAGTGGGGGCTGAATCGATGAAGGGGCTTGGGATCCATGGTCTTCCTTGGATGGAAGGGAGCGATGGGCAATTGATTGAGGATCGGAGCAAAATCGGCAAGCTCGACAGCGATGGGTGTATCCGGATGGCCTCCGAAGATATTGAAGAGATTTTTGCCATTGTGATCACAAAACCAACAACCGTTGACATCGTAAAGGAATATAAACAATGACCGTTCTTTCTCATGAAAAGCAAATCCTCGAAGTGGAGCAGACTCTTGCGAAGCTCAAAGAGCAGAACAAGAATAATCCCCTCTTCACTCATGAGGAGCTCCATAAAATGGAGAAGAAGCTCGAGCTGATGAGAGAGAAGGTCTATAAAGAGCTGAAGCCCTGGGATCGGGTTGCGATTTGCCGCCATCCTCAACGGCCCCATTCGATCGATATCATTCAAAATATCGCTGAAGAATTCGTTGAACTCTTTGGCGACCGTACTTTCCAAGATGATCATGCGATCATTGCGGGGCTGGCGAAGATCGATGGGGAAAAGTTTGTGGTGATTGGTCAAGAGAAGGGAAAAGATACCGAGAGCCGCATCTACCGCAACTTTGGGATGCCCCATCCTGAAGGATATCGGAAGGCGATGCGGTGCATGAACTTGGCCGCGAAGTTCAACCTTCCCGTGATCACCCTTTTGGACACTCCGGGGGCTTATCCAGGCTTAACGGCTGAGGAGAGAGGGCAAGGTTGGGCGATTGCGAACAATCTGTGGGAGATGGCGAGGCTTCCAACCCCGATTGTGGTTATTTTGATTGGGGAAGGATGTTCAGGCGGGGCCCTTGGCATTGGAGTGGGCGATGTGATTGGAATGATGGAGCACTCTTACTATTCGGTCATTTCTCCCGAGGGGTGCGCCTCGATTCTTTGGAAGGATCCGAGCAAGAACGCCGTGGCGGCGTCGGCATTGAAGATGCATGTGGAAGATCTTCTACAGCTTGGAATTGTCGATCAAGTGATCAAGGAACCGCTCGGCGGCGCCCATCTAGATCCCCAAACAGCTTATCAGAATATCAAATCGTTCATCAAAGAGCAGTGGGAAGCGTTAAAGACGATTCCGACTGAGCAGCTTTTGGAGAATCGGTATCAAAAGTTCCGCAAAATGGGTCAATGCGGTTCATAGACACCCTCTTAAAAAGATTTGAAAGAGTTCTTTAAATTTGTTGTATTCAATTTTTTTTTCGTGTAGGCTTTCCTCCTTTGAATTTTAAAGGGTAAGGAGTGCTTATGTTCAACTTCAATAATATTCGGTCTGTTCTTCTCGATCCTTCAGCCCGAGGGCAGGAACAAAGAATGAATTTGGTGAGAGATTCAGCTTTTGTCAAAGGATGTTCGGCGCTCGGGATGGGGGGGATGGGTGTCGTTTCGCTGATTGCTTTGGTAGGGATGAGAACCTTCCCTGCGATCGGAGCCTTCTTTCTTTTCATCGGAGTGATGGGCATCGTTGTGGCACATGAAGTGTTTATCATCGCAAAAAATACTGAATCGATGATGAAAGGCGAGGGGATCATGAGCTATATAGGCAGAGGGTTTGCCGCTCTTTCCAAAGGGCTATTCACAACCCGCCTCCTTTCAGAAACATGGGTGGTCGGCCCTCTCTTTGGCTCCGCGATCGAAATGAGCTTGCAAGACAGGTAAACGTTCCATCTGGGGGGATTCTGATTGTCGACGCAGTTGAAAATTCAGAAACAACAATTTTTAGTCATTTTAGTGGTGATTTTTGTTGGTTTCATAGGGATTTCGATCCCTTATTTGATTTTCCCACCGTTATTTCTAAATTTCGAATATTCTTTCCTTTCATCGCAATATGGAGATTCAATCCGTCCCCTTTTTTTGGGAATCACTTTAGCTGCATACCCGTTGGGTCAATTTATCGGCTCTCCCATTCTAGGAGCCTTATCCGATGAGTATGGACGGAAATATTTGCTCTCTGGGAGCCTGATCGTTTCATCGGCCTGCAATTGGCTCACCGCGATTGCAATTGCAAAACAAGATCTCGTTTTGTTGATCATCAGCCGATTCATGTGCGGCCTTATGGAAGGCAATGTTGCGATTGCACGCGCGATGTGCGCTGATCTTAAAATGCTCCCCAAACACAAAACATTTGGCAAAATCAATGCAGCCGCCTCAATCGCTTATTTATTCGGTCCTCTTTTAGGGGGTGTGCTCACAGATAAAAAGTTGTTTGACTCTTTAACTCTCTCCACTCCGTTTTATTTGATCAGCGGCCTTTTCCTTTTCCTTTCGGTCCTTTCAACTCTCACACTGAAAAATTCGATCGCACCCCTGAAAAAGCGAAGCTTATGGGAACAATTGAATTTCTTCTCGAGAGCCTCCGCACTGTTCTCGAACAAAACTTTGAAATTTCTTCTGATCACATCCACTTGCTTTACATTGGCAGTTGATATTTTCTATGAATTTGGTCCTGTTTATTTAACGGCCAAATGGATGCTTACGCCCAGCCAACTGATTGTTTATAATGGAGTTCTATGTATCGGCTTAGCCATAGGAAATGGATGGTTCCCGGGCTTTGTCTCATCGCGTGTTTCTAACAGGTTGCCGATGATGGGCGCTATGGGAGCTTTTTCTTTTTTCTTACTGAGTATCGTCTATTCAAATTCTACTCTCTTGATGCTTACATGGTTTACCTTGAGCGGTTTAGTCATTGGACTAGCAGTGACTTTGCTCACAGTACAAATATCGAACTCTGTACCGGACAGTGTTCAGGGGGAAGTGATGGGGACTCAGATCTCTTTGCGGGTGTTGGGAGATGGTTTGATTTGTTTAGTGGGTGGGGCCCTTTTCATATTGTCCCCCAAGATCATTCTGATTGCAGCGGCCATAATATCTTTAGGTGCAATACTTTATTTCGCAGCTCGAAATCGTATTCGAACACAGGGGAATGATGCAAAATAGGGGAATCGTTAGTACCTGTGTTAATGCATTTTTGATGAAAAAGGGCTGGCCTCTGTTCTGATTTGAAGTGTTTTGTGCTTCCAATAATTCCTGAAAAGGGGCAAATTTGATTCACACACTCTGGTGAATCATGAAGCTTTTACTCCAAGCAGCTCTCCGCAATAGCAAGCATCTCACTCTAGCCCTTCTCACTTTCTTCACCCTTTTAATGCTGACGGTGGCCAATCAGTGCGAGATGTTTTCCGTGGGACTGATGGCTAATACAGGGGCAGATTTCTTCACTCTCTTTAGCCCCGATGGGAAAAAAATTAAGGATAAGATCAGCATCGCCGATGTGACGCGCCGTTGGGAATTGATCGATGTGAACGAAGATGGTGTCATCACAAAGCAGGAGGCCGCTGCCTACATCGCCCAGAGAAAAGATGCCAATCCCCTCGCATGGATCATGCATAAAGTTGCCGCTCGATTTGATTTTGAACAAAATTTTTCCCTCCTGATCATTATGTTAGTGGGGGTCGCCCTTTTTAAAGCAGTCACCCTCTTCTTCGCCCGCTACGTCACACAGCTCCTCTCGATCCGAGTCACCCGCGATTTAAGACAGCAATACTTTGAACACATTCAATCTCTCCCTTTGAGCTTTTATCAAGAGCAGAATTTGGGAAGTCTTTCCTCAAGAGCCGTCGGCGATGCGGGACAAATCGCCTCTTCCCTCAATTCGTGCCTCACCAACTATCTTCAAACGCCATTCACCCTCGCCTCGACCCTCTTTGCCTGCTTTTATCTTTCTTGGAAGCTCTCTTTGATCATTTTTCTGGGCCTTCCTCTGATCGTTCTTCCCGTGATTTTTCTCACTAAACAGGTGAAGCGAATCACTCGGCAAATTCAAAAAAATCAAGAGACGTTCACTTCAGTGTTGCTCGATTTTATCGCTGGAATTCAAACGGTGAAGATTTTTGCCATGGAGGCTTTTTCCCTCCGAAAGTATAAAGAACAAAACGATCGGATGGCGGTTCTCGAAAGCAAAAGCGCCAAGTATGGCCTCCTGACACGCCCCGTTCTCCACTTGATCGCGACAACGTGCCTTGCCATCGTCGTCCTCTTCGGCCTCTACTCTCTCCATATGACTGTAGGACAGCTCCTCATGTTCTGCGGCCTCCTCCACCTCTTCTATGAGCCGGTGAAAAAATTTGCGGAAGAAAACGCCAACATCCAAAAGGGAGTCGTTGCGGCTGAAAGAATGTTCGAAGTGCTTCATCTTAAACCTCAAATCGAGGACAAAGATGGGGCCATTTCCCTCTCCGACTTCAAAAATATCATCGAGTTCGACCATGTGTGGTTCAAATACCGAGATGAGTGGGTCATCCGCGATGTGAGCTTTACCATCAAACGGGGCGAGGTAGTGGCCCTCGTGGGTGCGACCGGCGCTGGGAAATCGACCCTGGTTCAACTTTTGCCCCGCCTCTACGATGTGCAAAAAGGGGAGATCCGGATCGATGGAATTCCTCTCAACGCAGTCACCCAAAAATCGCTCCGCGAACAGATCGCCTTCGTTCCCCAAAAACCGTTCCTATTCTTCGACACAGTGGCCGAAAACATCGCCTTTGGACGCAACTTCACCCGCGATGAGATCGAAGAGGCAGCGCGGAAGGCTTATGCTCACGAATTCATCGAACACCTCCCGAACCAATACGATACTCTTCTCGCTGAAATGGGAAAAACTCTTTCCGGCGGACAGCAGCAACGGTTAGCCATCGCAAGGGCTCTTGTAAAAAAGGCTCCGATTCTCATCATGGATGAGGCGACCTCATCTCTCGACGCTATCTCGGAAAATCGGATCAAAACCGCGCTCAGAGAACTCCAAGGCGAGGTGACTCAAATCTTGATCGCCCACCGCCTTTCAACGATTGAGCACGCTGATAAGATCATCTTCTTTGACCGAGGGAGGAAGATCGGGGAGGGGACCGTGAACCAACTCCTTGAAACCTGCCTGCCCTTCCGCCTTCTCTGGGAAACCTACCATCATTCAGAGATCGCTCATTCTTAAAATCTCTCTTGCCTAATTTTTTTACCACCCGCGAACAGGGTTCGCTAGAGCACACAGAGCACACCGAGAAAAGGGGAAGTTTAAAAGATTCAATTCTCTCTCTCTGTGTGCTCTGTGATCTCTAGCGAACCTTGTTCGCGGGTGGTGAAATATATTTTCCCTCCCTTTTCAGCTTTCTTTCAAAGAATCTCTGGAAAACATAAATTTATGTTGACAAGGGGCTCAAAAATCGATTATGAGCTAGCTCATTTTCACGGAATTTTGTGCACGAAAACAGGCTAAGTCCATTTTATAACGAATTGCTGGGGTTTCTTCAACGAGGCGTAGAGCATCGGTGCGAAGACGAAGGGGTCGATCCCCGCTCGAATCAGGAAGTGCAAACCTTCCTTCAAGGATTGGCATCTGCATCGCCAGATCAGCCGCTGCCTCTCGACGAAATCATCCACAATTACCATCATCTATTCGGGTCGAAAGGACCTATTCATCTTGAAAAGAGCTTGCTCGAAGCGTTTCCCCTCAAAGATTTCATCGAGCTGGGATTGACTCGCTATTATCCACGCGTCTATCGGGGATTGCCAAGGCTCTATCACAAACATTTTCCCTCAACTTCTCAAATCGCAAACCATTTCACCCATTTGCCAAGCCTGAAAAAATTGATCGCGCTCAAGTCGCTCTTCAGCCTTTACGCAAAGCTCCCAGCCCGCGGGAAGGTGACCCTCTTTACATGGGTGATTTCAGATGGGTTGGGCGACTATATGGCAGCAATCGAAGTGCTCCGTCTTCTGAAGGGGAGATTCCCCGAGCTTCAGTTGAAACTCGTCGGTTTAATGGATCAGGAAACGGCTTCTCGAATCAGTTTTCCAGAAGAGGCAT
>CAZIML010000069.1:0-9318 GCA_964540255.1 uncultured bacterium | reverse complement strand
CCGGAGAAGAGGCGTTTCCCGCCTACCTCGCATCGAGAATCTGCGCTTTTTATGAAAGAGCCGGCGTGATCGAGCTCAATAATGGGGAGATCGGGTCGCTGACGATCGGAGGGAGCGTTTCTCCCGCCGGAGGAAACTTTGAAGAACCGGTCACCCAAGCCTCCCTTTCTGTCGTCGGTGCCTTCCACGGCCTTTCGAGAGCCAGATCCGATGCGAGACGCTATCCGGCGATCGATCCCCTCATTTCATGGACCAAATACTTGACCGAAGTGGGTCATGAACTGAACCCCCGCCTCTCTCATTGGGCCGACAAGGTGAAGGGAGCCTCCCAATTCTTGAAGAAAGGGGACGAGATCGGAAAAAGGATGGAAGTGGTCGGAGAAGAGGGAGTGGCCCTTGACGACATGATCCTCTTTTTAAAGTCGGAGCTCTATGAATTTTGCTACTTGCAGCAAAACGCCTTCGACAAGGAAGACACCTACTGCCCCTTGAAGCGGCAGATTGAGATGTTCGCCCTCATTCAGAAAATTTTCGAAGCCCGTCTTGAATTTGATGTTCATGACGCGGCCCGCAGTTTCTTTTTGACCCTGCAAAACGAGTTGAAAAACATCAACTTTATTCCATTCCATTCAGAAAAATATCACGCTGCCATGAGAGCGGTTGAAGAAAAAATTAACGAGAAGACGAAGGCATGAGAAAGATTTACGATCGAATCATCGATATGCGCGGCAACTTGATCACAGTTGCGGCTGAAGGGGTCTGTTTAGGAGAAGTGGCCCGGATTCAAAAGCGCAATGGTTCTTCTACCTACGCCTCTGTCCTCCGCTTCGACGAGGATCTCGTCACCTTGCAAGTGTTTGAAAACACGCGGGGGATTTCCACAGGGGACCAGGTCACCTTTTTGAATCGGCAGATCCGCGCCACTTTTTCCGATTCGCTCCTTGGAAGAAGGTTGAACGGAATCGGCACTCCGATCGACAACGGTCCTGAGATCATCGGCGATGAAGTGGACATCGGAACTCCCTCCTTCAATCCGACGAAGAGAATCGTTCCCCGCGAACAGGTGAGAACCAACATTCCGATGATCGATCTCTTCAATTGCCTCGTCAAATCGCAAAAAATACCGATTTTCTCTGTTGCAGGAGAGCCTTACAACGAGCTCCTCATGAGGATTGCGAATCAAACCGATGCTGAAGTGGTGATCATCGCCGGAATGGGGCTCCGTTTTGATGACTACCAAGCCTTTATCGACAACGCTGAAAAAGCAGGCTCGATTGAAAAGACGGTGATGTTCATCCACAAAGCGACCGATCCAGCCGTTGAATGTTTGCTTGTCCCCGATATGGCTCTTTCCGTGGCAGAAAAATTTGCGCTGGAAGGGAAAGATGTTCTCGTTCTCATGACCGACATGACCGCATATGCCGACGCGATCAAAGAAATCGCCATCACGATGGACCAAATTCCATCCAACCGCGGCTACCCCGGTTCTCTCTATTCAGACCTTGCCGCCCGCTATGAAAAAGCGGTCGATATCGATGGAAGCGGCTCAATCACTATCATCTCGGTGACGACGATGCCCGGCGGAGACGTGACTCACCCCATTCCCGACAATACAGGATACATCACCGAAGGGCAGTTCTACCTTCATGGCGGAGTGATCGACCCCTTTGGTTCTCTCTCCCGCTTGAAGCAGCAAGTGATTGGAAAAGTGACCCGCGAAGACCATGGAGATTTGGCCAATACGATGATCCGCTTGTATGCCGACTCGAAAAAGGCGAGAGAGCGGCAAGGGATGGGCTTCCGGTTATCAAGATGGGACGAAAAGCTCCTCCGCTACTCATTTCTTTTCGAAGAACGGATGATGAATCTTTCAGTCAACTTGCCCCTCGAGAAAGCCCTCGACTTAGGATGGGTCACACTTGCTGAATGTTTTGATCTGGAAGAGATCGGGATCAAGAAGCAGATGGCCGACAAATATTGGCCCAAGGAACGGATCTAAAGCCCCATGACTTTGAAGCTGACGAAAAATGAGCTCAGAACGCAGCAGACGCGCCTCACTCAATTTCAGCGCTATCTGCCGACCCTCCAGTTGAAAAAAGCGATGCTCCAGTTCGAAGTGAGTCAAGCGATGATGGAGATCGAAAAACTAAAAGAAGAGGCGAGAGCGATCGATGCCAAAGTGGCTCTTTTTGCCCCCTTTCTCCAAGAGAAAGTGACGATCGATTTGATGGAATACGCTCAGATCGTCCACGTCAAAAAACAATATGAGAATATTGCGGGGGTTGAGATCCCTATTTTCAAAAGCATCCGGTTCAAAGAACCCGATTATTTTCTATTCGACACTCCCGCATGGACCGAACGGGCGACCGAGTTTGTTCGGGAACAGGTCACAGCCCAGGAAAAAATTGCGATCGCCGAAGAAAAGCGACGCGCCCTTGAAAAAGAGTTGAGAGAAGTGTCGATTCGGGTGAATCTTTTTGAAAAAGTGCTCATTCCCAGATCCCAAGAAAACATCAAAAAAATCCGGATCTTCCTGGGCGATCAACAGCTCTCCTCTGTGGCCCAAGCGAAAGTCGCGAAGAAAAAAATCCTCCTACGCAAGGAAGAAATATGATCGTCAAACTCCATAAGTATCTTCTCTTAGGAAATAAAGGAGAGATGGATCGTTTTTTTTCGCTCGCTCAAAGAGCTGGATTTATCGAGTTTATCGGCCTTTCCAAAAAGCAAGCCTTAGAGATGCCCGAAGATGCGAAAAAAATCATGGCGGCGATCAAAATTGCAAGAGCCCACTCCGCAGACAGCCACGAAACGTTTCGTCCCGAGCTCGATCCCGTTCCCTTGGCAGAACAAGTGATCCAGTGGAATGAAGAGCATGAAAAATTGCTCGAGGAACAGCGAATCACCCAAGCAGAAATCGCTCGAATCGGAGCCTTTGGCGATTTTTCGAGAAGGGAGCTTGATCAATTCGAAGTCGACGGGAAGCGGATCGTCCAATTTTTTTGTATGAAAGGGGAGCTTGCCTCTCAACTCATCCTCCCCCCCAATGTGATCTACGTAGGGACTGAGTATGATCTCGCCTATTTTGTCGCCATCAATAAAGAGCGGACCCAATATCCCAAGATGATCGAGATCACGATCGAGCGTCCTGTGGGAGAGCTGAGGGAGCGGCTTCATCTCGTTCATGCCGAAATTTCTCGGGTGGAGCAGCAGATCCATGAATCGGCCAAAGCCTTGCCCTATCTGCAACATGGCCTTCTCGATTATCTCAACGACTACCACCTTCAGCTCGCCAAGCATGACGCCGCCCTTCCCCTCGGCGACACCCTTTTTGCCATCGAAGGGTGGGTTCCCGAGACAAAAATCAAAGCGATGCATGGCCTTTTGAGCGGTCTCGACGTCCATGCAGAGGAGATTTGCATCGAAGAGAGAGATCGGATCCCCACTTGCCAAGAGAACAAAGGCTCTGCGAAAATCGGCGAGGATCTCGTCCACGTCTACGACACCCCCTCCCACTCGGACAAAGATCCCTCCCTTTGGATCTTGATCTTTTTCTCCCTCTTTTTCGCCATGATCGTCTCCGACGCAGGATATGGACTCGTCTACCTCTCAGTCGGCCTTTTCCTCAAATGGAAATTTAAAAATGTTTCTGGATTTATGAACCGGTTCATCAAGCTCGTCTTGATCGCCTCCACCTCATGCATCATCTGGGGCGCATTCACCGCCTCATTTTTCGGCCTTGAGATTGGCCCTGAGAACCCCTATCGAAAAGTCTCCCTTCTCCACTATCTCTCGACGAGAAAAGCCGAATATCACATGGAGAAAAAAGATGACGTCTATCAAGAGTATCTCCATGAATTTCCAGCAGTCGCCCAAGCCACTGATGGGCACGATTTTCTCCTCAAAGCCTCGAAAGAGCAAGGGGGGCATGTTCAGTATGTCGCTCTCACCGATTTTACCGACAGTCTACTTCTGGAGATCTCTCTTCTTGTCGGAACGATCCATATTGCCCTCTCGTTTCTTCGCTATATGACCCGCAACTGGACCGCCTTCGGCTGGCTCTTTTTCCTCGTCGGCGGCTATCTCTACTTTCCCTCGTTCGTCAACGCCACCTCGATCCTCAATTTTATGGGTTGGATCTCGATTCCCGTCGCCCACGCCGTTGGAAAGCAGCTCCTTTTCACCGGGCTGATCCTAGTGTTCCTTATTGCCCTCTTGCAAAAGAGGAAATGGGGCGCCCTCCATGAGCTGACCAACGCGATTCAAGTCTTTGCTGACGTTCTTTCCTACATCCGTCTCTATGCTCTTGCCCTTGCCGGAATGATCATGGCATCGACTTTCAATCAATTAGGGATTGAAGCGGGGATTGTCGGCGGATTTTTTATCATTGTGATCGGCCATATTGTGAATCTCTCTCTCACGATTATGTCAGGAGTGATCCATGGCCTCCGTCTCAATTTTTTAGAATGGTACCATTACAGTTTCGAAGGGGGCGGCCGTCTTTTTGATCCCCTTCGAATCCGAAAAGTTAAATAGGAGTGATTTTTATGAATTTTGATATGATTGGACCCGCGATTGTGATGGGTCTTGGCTGCCTTGGCAGTTCAATCGGCTGCGGGATTGCGGGTATGGCATCTCACGGCGTGATGACCCGCGTAGATGAAGGACACGGAAAATTCATCGCCCTCTCAGCGATTCCCTCTTCTCAGTCGATCTATGGGTTCATCCTCATGATTTTGATGAAAGGAAAGATCTTAGCGGGAACTCTTTCTCCCGTCACAGCGATTGGAGTGGGAGTGTTCGTCGGGATTGCGATCATGACCTCTTCGATCTACCAAGGAAAGTGCGCAGTGACAGCGATTCAAGCCTCCGCAAAACAACCAGCGATCTATGGAAAAACCATGGCAGCTCTTGGAATTGTAGAGTCGTTCGCCCTCTTCGCCTTCGTCTTTGCCCTTTTGATTATCTAGGAGATTTGAGCCTCTTGCACTTTGAGTGCAGGAGGTTCCCTTTCCCCAATCAGCTCTTTGGCGAAACGGTAGATTGGCTGAATCGCCCTCCAGCAACTGAGCGAGGTATCAACTAAAAAGTTTTTTACATCTTTTTTGTTATCATCCGTTCCCCGCCACATCTGGTGAATGACAGAAGAGACCACAGCTCCCCCCGTCGTGATCAATGAAACTGTGAAAACGATCCCTGTCAAAACAATTTTCCAGCCAGCAGCTCCCGCGGCCAAAAACCCGAGAAAGGCCCCCGCGCTAAAAAAGGTTGCAGCAGCAAGAGCGGCGATCACGAGCGCCGTTATGATGACTTTTCCCGCCACAGCCCAGTTTGAGCTTCTATTTACAGCAACTGTGTCGCTATTCACTTGTATTGCGTCCATACGCGATATTATAGAGATAATATTAATATTAGTCAAATGAGTTTATTTGAAGTCCACATCTAGATAATATAAATCGCGCAACTAAGATAGGGTGTAAAACAAAATATTTCATAAGAGTAAAATAATTGATGCTGCTCAAATATTTTTGAACGGGCGCTCCCATTGATTTTCCCTCTTCAATCCAATCGAAGTAGGGCGGTGGGAGCTCGGGGAGTTGGGAGAGAGGGAAAAACCGAATGCCCCGCGTCTCGGAGCCGAGAGACGCTTCGCCGGATAAAACGGAACACTCATAGAGAAATGTCCGCTTTGACAAACGATTGATTGGAAGATAATCGCCGACAAGCCGATCTATTTTGACAGTAAAGCCCGTTTCTTCCAAAATTTCCCGTACCACTGCCGATTCAGGCGACTCGCCTGGATCGATTCCTCCGCCGGGAAGAACCCAGACAGGGACATCCCGTCTTTTGATGAGAAGGACAGCATCGCGGTTGGGATTGAAAATGAGGCCTGCAACGCTTTGAGGACGATTCATGATTTTTAGATTAACCCCTTTTCTCATAATCCTCACCCTTTTTAGCAGCTGTTATAAGGAGCATCTTTATGTGCAGCAAGAGTGGGTTGATCGCAACTTTTTGGCCAGTACGAAAGTAGGGACTCCCGATCCGAGGCAAGAAGACCCCCCTCAAGGGCAGCGGCTCCTCATCGCCTGGAGATTTCCCAACTATCTTTTCGATCAGCAATTGACGCTCCATCTCACGGTCCGTTTTTGGGACAATCGAGAAGAGCTCCTTGAACAGCCCGTTTTTCGGACCCACAGTTACGCCGCCTTCAATTTTTTTAATGAGAGGATTTTGACCTATCGGATTCAAGTCGTCAACTGGAAAGGGGAGATCATTGAAACGTGGGAGCATCAATTTTGGACAGAGCTGATCGACATCGACCGCAAAAGCGCCTCTGTCTCATTCCATCCCAAGCAAGAATCGGTGATTGAAACTCCATAGATGAGCTCTTTTTTCAGCGGTTGGTTTCCCCCATTCAGGTGACTCTCCAACATGAATCCAACGATCGCCTCATTGGTTTTGGCCTGCGTGATCACCGACTCGAGGGCAACTGGCTGTTTGGATGGGTCCTTGCCGCTGTTTCCATGGGAGCAATCGATCATCACTCGAGGAGAAAGTCCCTCCCTTTTCAATGTTTCCACCGCTTTTTGGATAGAACTTGTATCAAAATTGGATTCTTTATCGGAGCCTCGCAAAACCAAATGAGTCGAATCATTCCCCCTCGATTGCAGCGCTGCAGCCTTTCCCTCTCGATTGATTCCGATGTACGAATGAGGCATCTGCGATGCAATGATTGCAGAAACAGCCGTATCGATCTCTCCATTGCACTCATTTTTGAATCCCACTGGAAAAGACAAACTGGAAGCCATCTGTCGGTGGGGCTGGGAAGCGGCCGTCCGCGCCCCTACAATTCCCCAAACAATCAAGTCATCGAAATAGGCCGCCGCATTCGGTTCTAACAGTTCGATCGCGCAAGGAACCCCGATTTCAGCGATTCGCAGAATCAACTCCCTCGATTGCCTCAAGCCGGCCACGAGATCATTCGACCCATCTAAATGGGGATCGTAGAGGATCCCTTTCCATCCAAGCCTTGTGCGCGGTTTTTCGATAAAAACCCGCATGATAGGGAAGAATGAATCCTCCAGCTCAGAGGAGAGTTGTTTCAACCTGGAGGCATACTCGAGCGCCGACCTTGAATCATGAATTGAGCAGGGGCCTACGATCGCAGCCAGCCTTCGATCGGATCTGTTCAAAATCTGAGAGGCCGTTTCTCTCCACCTCGCAATCTCATTCGACGAGCGATTAGGCCATTCATTTTTAATTTGGTCAGGGGAAGGCAATTCCATCCAACCATTCTAACTCGGTTTCAATTTGTAAACGTAATGATTTTTCAAAGATCCGACGGGTCTCAGGTTCATAATTTGCAGAAGTAGCGATTTTTCATAGAGGGGAGCTTCTTATTTTGTTCCTCAATGTTCATCCCTAACTCTTTAAGGAATTTTATCGACCCTTCGTCGTCACTTTTTGTTTTAGCCCAGATCGTGTCAAGAGGCCTTTCGAGGATAGTGTATCCTTGGATCAAGGTTTCTGGGGCATATTCTTTCACCACGACGGTAACGGCCTCTCTTTCATACTCCATCTCTCGTGAATCCTTGGAGAATAGATAGACCAGCTCCGCCTGACCTGGGCGATCTCCAGGTTCCAAAGCGACGTAGCCCACCAACTTAGAATCAACTCTTCTTTGAACCGTAAAAGCTGAATATGGATTCCCTTTACTCCATCGATCCACGGAAATAGCAACGATTTTACGGACTCGTTTTTTGAGATCCGTCGGATCTGCTTCTTCATTTCTAAAAAGACGCACAAGATCACGGAAATGTTCTGTATTTGTTTCGATTGAATTCATAAGCAACCGCTCAGTTTCGATCGAGACTGTAAGAGAGCCATCAAGTTGGGGTTTGAACTCAATGATAGCCTGTCTTCTGAATTGAGATGGATCCAATAATGCAGCCATGAGACCTCCGAAAAAAAGCGAGGAGGCAATTTTAAACTTATTTTAAAAAAATGTCTATACCGAAATAATCGCCATCTTTTTCTGGAGAAAATAACCCCTGCTCCTTACAATGTTCCCCGAAAATGATGAATTCAGTCGAATCTTGGCTTTTGCGTATTGACCATTGGATCTGGGGAGCCCCTCTTCTAGTTCTTCTCACTGTTGTCGGCCTTTACCTCACTATCGCTCTTCGAGGGATCCAGTTTCGCTACCTCTTCTACTCGCTCCGGATTGCCTTCACTCGCCAGGACGACAAGTCGGAAGGGGATATCACTCAATTCGAAGCTCTTATGACTGCACTTGCCGGGATGATCGGGATTGGGAGCATCACCGGCGTTGCCACGGCCATTGCCTTAGGCGGCCTTGGCTCCCTTTTTTGGATGTGGGCTGCCTCTCTTCTTGGGATGGCGACCAAGTATGCCGAGGCGATTCTTGCGGTGAAGTTCCGCACCCAAGACGCGAAAGGGGAGATGTGCGGAGGTCCTATGTACTATCTTGAGCAGGGGTTAAAGTCGAAAAAGCTCGCCATCTTTTTTGCCCTTGTCGGCTCCATCACGGCTCTTGGAACTGGGAACATGGTTCAAGCCAATTCGATTGCAGGCGCTGTCAATGAATTTTTCCACATCGACCCCATTTGGGTGGGTCTCTTTCTCGCCCTCGTCACTGCTGTGGCCCTTTTTGGCGGAATCAAGAGCATAGGAAAAGTCGCAAGTTGGCTTGTTCCCTGTATGGCGATCTTCTATATTGGGGGCGGCCTCATTGTGATCTTCATGAAAATCGAAGCTCTTCCCGCTGCTTTTGCAAAGATTTTCTCTCAAGCATTTACGACTCAAGCAGCCTTTGGGGGATTTGCTGGATCGACCCTCATGATGGCTCTCCAGTATGGGGTTTCCCGCAGCGTTTTTTCTACGGAAGCCGGTCTTGGGAGTGCCCCGATCGCCGCTGCTGCTGCCAAGACGGACGTTCCCGCCCGTCAAGCCCTCATTTCGATGAGCGGCGTCTTTCTCACCTCGATGGTCGTCTGCTCGATCACTGGCATTGCTATTGCCGTATCGGGACTTATCGGCACATTTGGGGCTGATGGGCTCCCATTAAGCGGTTCCTCGATGGCCCTTCTCGCCTTTGAGAATGTCTTTCCCTATGGGGGAATGGTGGTTACGATCTCGCTCATCCTCTTTGGATATTCGACCATCCTTGGGTGGGCTTATTATGGGGAGAAGTGCATGGAATATCTTTTTGGTCTTCGGGTCATCAAGTGGTACCGCCTCTTTTTCATCCTCTTTTTGCTCCCTGGAGCCGTTCTCAGTCTTCAAACTGTTTGGAGT
>CAZIML010000068.1:1030-9338 GCA_964540255.1 uncultured bacterium | reverse complement strand
ACTCCTATCTCGCTCGCCACCATCTCTTCGAAGGACTTAAAGAACTTGAAATCGACAAACTCCCCCCTCTCATCCTCTATTTCAAACCGAGCCAAATCGAAAAAAGACTCGCCCAAATCCTTCAAAGACAATGGGAAACGACCCTAGGAGTCAAAGTCGAATTGGTGCAGCTCGACTACAAAAGCCACGCCCATCGACTCCACAATCGAGAATATCAGATCGCCCTCGCCTCCTGGATTGCCCAGTTTGACGATCCGATCAACATCCTCGACCGGTTCAAAGAAGGGAACCATCGGAAAAATTACTCAGGATGGACCCACCCCCTTTATGCCCAATTTCTCGATGAGAGGAATTTCACAAAAGCCGAAAATTTCCTATCCGATGAACTCCCGATCACCCCCATCTACCATTGGAGTTCAGCCGCCCTTTGCAGCGATCGGATCGAAGCCGCTGTCATGACTCCTTGCGGAGGGATTCTTTTCGACCGTTTCTCTATGAAAAACACCTCTTCGCTTGCAAAATAAAAGTAAATATTTGATAAGTCTATCCTCTGACACAAACGGATGAGTCGATATGGCTTTATGCAAACTTGAGAACCACCCCTTTTTGATTGAACCGCTCATTCATCCGAATGACCCCCACTCCTTTTTCCTCAACGCCGTCCAACAAGTGGTCGATACAATCATTCCCCCATCGATCTGGAATTCAACAGATCCCGACACCCTTTTTTACCGCCTCTCGTCGACCCTTCCGATCTTTCATCATTCAGACCTCGATGAAGAGAGCGAATCCCTTGCCATCACCTACCTTTGCAACGGTGAATTCACCCATCTCACCCGCCGCTACATCCTTGAAACGCTGGCCAAATGGCTCATTCCGGGCAAGCAGGTTGAAATTTCGGGAGGGATCAACCTCAATTTCCACTTTGCGAAAGACTCGACCCACAAATTTTTTGTCGCCCAAGAGCTCATCTCAATCCGCAATAGCGAAGAAAATGAGATCATCCGAAAGAATCTTCCCGATCTCCTCTTAGAGCTGAAAGAGAAGCTCGCCTCTGAATTTTTGCGTCAAAACGAAAATATCGTCCATCCGATTTTCATGCCTCGCAATGAAGAGGAGCTGATTCGGAACCTCATCGTCCTCGCAGCCCAAATCCGCTATGTGAGAGATTTGCCCCAAGTGAGCATCCATTATGAAAAGCAAAGCGACACCGACCTGACCTTCACCATCATCATCGCCCGCCTTCTAAAGGGATCGGTCGAGCCGATCCGGAAAGTTTTGGAAAAAAGCCACTTGAAGTTTGATATCGACGACGTCCGCTATATGGGATATGTGAAGCACAAATATCCAAAAGAAACCTCGATCCTCCACGTCGATGTAGATAAGCGCCCCTTTTTCCGTCCCGACCGATCCGTGGATTTATTGAAAGCAAGACAAAAGATCGTTCAGGAGATGAGCCGCACATTTGGAGAATTTAGAGACTTCAACGGAGGGATGATTTTAAAACAAAACGAGTCGCTCGTCTTACTTCGAAATGAAGTTGGCAAGCTATCTCGCGAGCAAGAATTTCTATTGGAAAATTACTTTTATTCACTCAAACCTGCCATCATGCAAACGATTCACGACACCCCGGTACTCCTCCGCCACTTTCAGCTCCTCAATACCGTTCTCAAGTCAGACCTTCATCTTCAACCCTATCACCTAGTTGCCGAATCGCTTGGAAAAATTTTCCTCTGTTTTATTGGCGCCGCCTCCCCCACATTTAAAGAAGGGGTTCTCAACGCAATCGCCCGCCTTGAGATCTCATCGCGCGATCTCACCACCTCGTTTTTGGAAGTGGAGGAGCGCTCGGCGATGGGCTTTCTCTTAAGGCTTGAATCCCCCGAAATCGCCCAGCAATTCCAGGAAGCGATCCTCCAAGCCTTCCACGAATGGACCCACCGCTTTTACTGCCCTGTCAATGTACAGTGAATGACTGTTTTACATCGTTGAATGGGCCCGGCACACCCTTATTTTGATCATCGATCAATTCAAGTCTCATCGTATGGCGCCCTGCTTTGAGGCCGTAGATGTAGTAAGGCTGCCAAGAGCTGATCGTCTTGTGCACCTGTCCATCGATCGACACTCTCACCTTGTATCCATCGGGACTCAGTTCCGTGTTAGAGACATAGAAATCGAGGAGAACCGGCTTTCCCTCTTGCCAATTCATCAACTGGCTTGGCTCATTATAAGTGATGAAAGGAGCTGACAAGTCGACAGCACCGCTTTTGTCGTAGCTTCCCACATAAAAAACGGAAGAGGAGAATGTTTTGTCTCCCTTTAAACTTTCGCCAAACGATCGAGCCGGGAACATCCGAACCGTATGCGCCCCATTTTTCAGCCTCATCGGCACTTCGAATTTATAGCTCATATCGTAGTAGAAGCCCCCCTCATCGAACGGATCGATCGCCGGCTCGTTCACTGGGAAGTAAGGTTCATTATCGATCACCACGTGGACCGTCTGCCCCATTTTGCTCTCACCGATTTCGTTTGCTCTTTCAAATTGTGAAGCCGCCCCGAGAGCATACCCATCGATCCGGAACTGGATCCAGACAGGAGTTCCCACCACCTCTCCATTTTTTGGAACAGCAGTCACGAGAACGATCGTGTTCGATTCAGGAGTCCGGGCGACCGGCATCGTTCGAATCGAGGATTGGCTTTCGGTCGGAGCTTTGACAGAAGCCATAGCGAGAATCACACTAGCGAAAAGGGCGTACATAATCACTCCAGGTAGAAGATGTCCTCATATCCCTTTCAGAAAATTTTGGCAACTTGAATATAAATCGCCCCCTCGTTTAAGAGGAAGAGATGAATCCGATCCGTTTTTTTCACTCTCTTCTCCTTGCCGCCTTCTTTCTTACAACCGCGGCCACTCTCCTTTATTTTAGCAAAGAGTCCTCCACTCCATCCTTGGTCGCTCAAAACGTCAATGAGTATTTGGGACCCAAGAAAAGAACCACTGGCAAAAGTCAAACAGTCCGCGTCCAAATCCTCGTGAACGACGCCCCCAATCCACAGGGAGTTCAAATTGAATCGGTTACCTTTCATAAGAAGACCCTCAATCTGAAGCCCCGAGATATTTATGGCTTTCGCGGCGAGGCGAGTTTTGAGTTAGCCCCTGGCACCTATAAGCTCAAGTGGACCGTCCAGCGGGATCTCCGTGTTTGGCCCCGAACCATCTCTCATGAAGAAGAGGTGATCATCGACCCGCGCGACCTATGGATTCAGATACAAATCACTGGAGAGACAGCCTCCATTACATAATTGAAGGAAGATTCAGATGAAAAGATGGTTATCAATCGTTCTCATTCTCTTAGGCGCCGCCCTATTTATTAATGGGAGCCACATGGCGAGCCAAGCAGCCTATGGCGAAGGAAAAATCTCCAACATGGAAGAAGGGGGGCAAAGAAGACCCACTCTCGGCCCGATCCGCCGGAATGTCCGGAGCCAAGAAATGCAAACCCAGCAGCAAAGGTTGAGCACAGCGGAGCAGAAAATCTCAGCCACTGCGCTGAACGCCAACTGGATGAGAGGAATTGGCGCCACACTTTTCGCCATCGGAATCGCCAGTCTCCTATGGAACCGCAAGAACAAGGAATAGGCCCTCCCCCTTCGCATCTAATCTTGTTTTTAATCTGTAAATAATTTTATACTACCCCCTCTTTTCTGAAGAGGGGCGTCCAAATTTACTCAAGGGGAAGTGATGCAGGAACTCTCAAGCTACATTCTTCTATCAACTCAGCTTGCATTGTCGACTCATGTTTCCACCCAGCTTCGCGCTGTGACGATTGACTTTGATAAAAGAAAAAATAGGCTCCTCCTCCATTTTTTTTATGATGGAGAAATTTCCGATGAATTATTTGATTTAGCTAGTTGCGCAAGTGTTGAAATAGAGACAGGGTTTTTCGAATATGAAGTAAACTCTGATTTTGCATCCCGATTAGACTACCCTAATCAAATTCCGATTGAAGGACGACTCGTTTATTTAAGATACGAACCAATTCAAACAATCTATCACCAAAAAAGCTCCCTTGAATATGTTGAAAACGAGCTCCCAATGACCCAGAAAGTTCAGTTAGCAATGCAAGACGCTCTTTTAGGAAAAGTGACACCAGAATTGCGAAGAATCACTTTTGGAATCGATTCTAACGCGAAAAAAATGGATCTATTCTTTTATTACGACGGTAAAATTTCACTTTTGCATTCTGAACTCGCGAAATCGACGTCTCAACATATAAAACCTATATTCTCCGAATATACAATTAATGAACATTTAATCAGAGTCGATTTACCAAAAAAAATATCACCATTGGGAACCGCCAGTGTTTACCATAGAGCGGAAACCTACGATTTAATCGACTGATATATTGTGAACGAAACAACTGGAGTCAAAACCCCGACTACCTGGGGAACGATTCATTATGCCAAAGATGGGGTCCACGTTGTACCTCACGTACCTAAAATCAACAGATGAGAACCCTTACCAGCGAAATCCTCCTTTCGGTAAAATCGGGGTTGACAACACACGTCTCCCCCTCCCTCCGAGCTGTCACAGTTGACTTCGACACATCGGCAAAAAGGCTTATCCTCCATTTTTTTTATGACGGAGAAATTACCGACGAATTATTTGATTTAGCAAGTTGCGCAACAACCGAAATCAATCCCGGTTTTTTTGATTATGAAGTAAATTCAGACTTCACAACACGTCTCGACTACCCAAAACCCATACCAATAGAGGGACGGCTCGTTTACTTGCGCTACGAGCCGCTTAAAACAATCTACCGACAAAAAAATGCTTTTGAGTACGCAGATGCTTCAACGCTCCCGATCGCCCGCCTTAGTTTATCCATGCAAGACGCTCTGTTAGAGAAAGTGACCCCACAATTGAGAATGGTAAGCGTTGAAATAAATCCGATCAGAAATGAATTAGGTTTCTACTTCATCTATGATGGAGAAATTTCCGAACTCAACTTTCATCTCGCCAATCAAGCAATCACCGAAGCTGCGGCCCCTTTTTCAGGACACATTGTCAAAAAACAGATCCTAAGACTCGATTTGCCGAAAAGAATCCCGAACTGGGGAACATCGTGCACATATCTTCGAGCGGAAACCTATGACTTAATCGACTGAAACAAACTCCTTGATTAAACGAGGGATCGATTTAGAAAAAAGAAGGGCCGTGTGCCCAATGTCACGGAATAGATCATGCCGATTTTGCTCAATAATGGAACTCTTCCCCGGAATCACTAAAAAATCAGTCTCAGTTCCAATATGATAAAACTGAATCTCCCGATTTTCTTCGATCGACGCCAGAAGCTCTTGCGTCAAGGGAGAATTGGGCTCGATTTCCCGCCCATTGGGTCCGATGGCAATCCGAGCAACCGGCGTCCCATGAAGTGGCGAGCCAAGGGTGATGAGATGGGTCACTTGCCCCCTCTTCGCGAGCTTCAGGGCATACCAAGATGCGACAAGCCCCCCCATCGAATGGCCGATGAGAATCAAATCGTCACGGCCTGTTTCGCGGGCAATCTCTTCCGCTTTCACTTTTACCTGCTCAGCATACGTTCGAATCGATTGGAACGGAAATTTAAAATGGATCGTATAAATAGGGCCTAGTCCCAGCGCTTCAAGCCATTTTTTCTGAAAATACCAAACCTTTGCATGATGAAGGTATCCATGCACTAAAAGAATCGGACGCCCATCCCCTTTTAGATTCCCCCTTTTGTCAGGAAACAAAAGTGTGATATGAATGGCAAAAAGGGCGATGAGTTCAAAAGTGACCGCATGGGCCCAGCGGATCGGAAGAACGGGGAAAACCTTGTTGAGAAAAAGAATGAGCCCAAACCACCCAAAAAGTATGGCCCCTAGGGTCATGCCTGCAAATGCAAAAAGGAGCGCCGCTCCAAAACAAAGGATCGATCTCATCACCCGATACTTTATACCCCAGTTAGAAATTGGAGACAACCGAAATGCACCTGATCGGAATTGATATCGGCGGGACAAAAATTACGATTTGCATCGGAGATGCCAATGGAAAAATCATCAAAACCAAACGGCTCCTCACTCAGCCTCTAAAAGGATCGAAAAAAGGACTCCCGGCGATCCAAGACTCGATCCGAGAATTATTGAACGATGCGAAGATCGACATGAAGGAGATTCAGGGAGTGGGGATCTCCTCTCCAGGCCCTATCTCTACCCGAGAGGGAAAAATGTTGAATCCCCCAAACCTTCCCGGATGGGAGAATACGCCCCTTGTCTCCTACTTTGAGGAAACACTCCATAAGCCGGTGAAAATGAACAACGATGCAAATGCGGCAGCCGTTGCTGAATACCGATTCGGCTCGAAGAAAAACACCCCCAATCTGATCTACCTCACTTGCAGTACAGGGATGGGTGGCGGCGCGATCGTCAATGGGAAATTGGTGCAAGGGGTCTCCGATACTGCAGCCGAAGTGGGCCATTTCGTCCTCGATATCAACGGCCCGGAGTGTCCGTGCGGCCAACGAGGCTGCTTTGAAGCCTATTGCGGCGGGGCTGCCCTTGCGCAAAAGATGCAAAAAGAAATCCGAAAAAGGAAAATCAAAACAGATCTACTCATCGAAGCCAACGGAGAGATCGATCAGATCGACGCCGCTTGTCTCGTCCGGGCCGTAATGCGAAGAGATCCTTATGCCACCGAGGTGTGGGACGAATTTATCTTGCGCTTAGCCCAGGGGATCGGCGTCGTGTTGATGAATTTCAATCCTGAAGTGATTCTTTTGGGGACGATTGCGATCCACAGCGGCTCTCTTCTCCTCGATCCTTTGAAAAAAGCGCTCCCCCGCTTCGCTTGGAAAGAAAACATCCGTTCCTGCTCGATTGAGGCGAGCCGAATCGGCGAGACGCTCAGCGAATTGAGCGGTCTTGCCCTAGCAAGCAGCTAAGGAAGCCGGATTCGAAGCATCTCACACTTCCCCTCAAAATCGATCGATTTGCACGCCGCAGGGACCAGATAGGTCATCCCCGGCTCAAACGGCTCTTGATTTCCATCAACGCTGATCCGTCCCGATCCCTTGATACAGAAAAAGATCTGAAACGTCTTCGGAATGGGGGCAAGGTGCTGCCGATCAAAAACATCGATCCGCTCGATATGAAAGAATGGGGACGATCCCAATGTGACGATTTGGTGATGGAAATCGCTGCTCAAATGATGGGGAGGAATCTTCGCATGCCCTAGGTCTTGCCAGTGGATCGCCGAAAAACCCTCTTTCAAATGAAGCTCCCTCCCTTTGCGCCCCCAATCATAAAGGCGGTAGGTGGTATTCGAGTTTTGCTGCACTTCTATGAGAAGGCTCTCTGCGCAAATCGCATGGACTCTTCCGCCCGGGACATAGACCACTTCCCCTTTTTTAAGCTCATGCTTCTCAATGAGACTTTCGACCCCTTTCGTCTCAATCGCCTTTCGAAACTGCGACTCGGTCACCTCTTTGCTCAATCCCGCGAGGACAGTGCTCGGCTCGAGGGCCACCCACATTTCACTCTTCCCTTCACCGTTGAGCTTTTCGGCGCTCATATCATCGGGATGAACTTGAATGCTCAAGTTCTCTTTCGCATCGATGATTTTAACAAGAATCGGAAACTGGGCAAACTCCCTTCCCACCCCGAGAAGATCGGGACCCATTTCGGTCACAAGCTCATGGAGAGTTTTTCCCTTAAGAGGACCATTAGCCACTACGCTCATCCCCTCTTTCCGGTCGGCAATTTCCCAACTCTCGGCAACCCGCTTCAGATCGACTTTCCTGTGATAAAGACGGGCAATCCGATCGCCCCCCCACACATAGTCTTGATAAATCGGCTTAAACTGAATCGGATACATGGATCAACCGTTTGTTATAGGGTGAGGATTCAACTTCTTTTCTAAACGCCTCGAGCGCCTCTTGGAAAGGAGCGAGAGAGGTTCCATTCATCAGAGGAAATTTATTCTCCCCATGCATTTCAATGCAATTGAGAAGATCGCTAATGGTAAACTCAACACTCTTCGCATCAGGAACATAGCCCCCGCGCGTCTCATTCAACACTTTACAATCCACGAGTAGATCTAATGTCGGTTTCAATAATGCGATCGGAACTCGATATTCATTCACAATCATCTGGAGCGTGAAATATCCTTGCTTGAGAGCGAAATGAGCGACCCAAAGAGCGAGCGCCTTCTTAAATTGAAAGCTCGCTTTTTTCGCCTCCCATTCAAATTCATGCTCATCCAAGGTTTGATGGGCATAGCAGATTTCAG
>CAZIML010000068.1:0-1020 GCA_964540255.1 uncultured bacterium | reverse complement strand
ATGAGAAAAAGAGGAAGAGCGGCCAAACTTCCGTAGACGGCTCCATAGCGGTTCACTCCAATTTGGAAATAGATATAACCCCACTGAACCAAGAGATAAATGCAGCCCGCCCATAAGCCTGCGATCGCAGCAGAGCCTAAACGGACCTTCGTGTTAGGAATAAAGAGATAGATGAAGGTAAAAAAAAGACAAAATAGGGCGTAAGGAATCAAATGGATGAAAAAAAGGAGCGGAGTGGAGAAAAATGGGCTGATCCCAGAGGCCTTTAGAGCCGATTCTAAATGAGCTACAGAAAATACTGCCGCACTCGTCGAAACGATGAAAAGAACAGGGCCGATCAGCATCACTGAAAAATAATCGCTCAAAACCCTCTTCCAAGATCTCCGCTGGCCAACCCCCCAAATTTGATTTAAAATCCCCTCCAAACTCCTCAATACGATGATGACAGATAAAAAGAGGATGATGAATCCCACCCCTGCGACCACCCCTCCGCGCGACTGCTCCAAAAGAAGGTCGGCATATTTAAAGAGTTCAGTGAGGGCTGATTGATGATCGCTAAACTGTTCTAAGATCTTCTGTTGAAACATCTCTCGATACCCAAAACCGCGGGCGATCGCAAAGATCATCGCTAAGATCGGGACAATCGCCATCACTCCGTAGTAGGTTAAAGAAGAAGCGCTTAAATTGCATTGATGGCGAACAAATCCCCTGCAAGAGAGGGACAAAATCCGAAGCCACTTGATCCCAGCATGGCGCCACCCCTTTTCGTCTGCTAGACGAAAACTCCAAAGGGCATCCTGAAAGTAATTTTGTATTTTCTCAAACATTATCTTCAACATACCATAATTATAGATTGTTTACTAAAACGTTTAAAAATACAAAAAACAATAAACTTAAAAATAAACAACTTAGAGTAGATAGACGAAAATTCACTCTACTTTTTTAATTCCCTCTGTTTTATACTCTTACACCTATTTTTTAACCCAGGAAAAAAAATGACAGTATCATTGCATCACCAAA
>CAZIML010000067.1:8316-9475 GCA_964540255.1 uncultured bacterium | reverse complement strand
CGCCAAATGGAATCCTCAAAAACCCGACCCAAGAGATGTCCCTTTCTGCGTATCAAGAGTGATTCTCCAAGATTTTACAGGAGTTCCCCTTCTGGTCGATCTCGCAGCCATGAGGGATGCCGTCTCAGATCCGAAAAAGATCGAGCCCCTCGTTCCGGTCGATCTCGTCATCGACCACTCGGTCCAAGTGGATCGATCGGGGACCGCCGATTCATTCCTTTTCAACCTCCAAGTTGAATTTGAACGGAATCGGGAGCGGTATGAGTTTTTAAAGTGGGGACAAGAGGCCTTTAAAACATTCAAAGTGGTCCCCCCAGGAATTGGAATCGTCCATCAAGTCAATCTAGAGCACATTGCCACTGTCGTCACTGAAAAAGATCGAGTTCTCTACCCTGATACCCTTGTCGGCACCGACTCTCACACCACGATGATCAACGGGCTTGGCGTTGTCGGATGGGGCGTTGGAGGGATTGAAGCGGAAGCTGCCATGCTTGGACAGCCCGTCTCGATCCAGACACCCGAAGTGATTGGAGTCCTTCTCGAAGGGGAAATGAAAGAAGGGATCACAGCGACCGATCTCACCCTTAGGGTCACCGAACTTTTGCGCAAAGAAAAAGTGGTGGGCAAATTCGTCGAATTTTTCGGCTCTGGCACTGCCAGCTTAACCGTTGCAGACCGAGCCACCATCGCCAACATGGCCCCCGAATATGGAGCGACCATGGGCTTTTTTCCCGTCGATGAAAAAACCCTCGATTACCTCCGGATGACCGGTCGTCCAGAAACACAAGTGAACCTGATCGAAAAATATCTGAAAGCGCAGCACCTTTTTGGAGTCCCCCGGAAAGGAGAGGTCGATTACACGAAAGTGATTGAGCTCAATTTATCGACTCTCAAACCCTCAGTCGCAGGGCCGAAACGGCCTCAAGATCGGATCGCTCTCACCGATTTAAAGAACGAGTTTCGAAAACTCCTCGGTGCCCCTATCGCTTCAGGTGGATATGAAAAGTCAGATCTTGGAAAAATCGTCTCCATCCATTCCAAAGGATCGCCGAAAGAAGAAACCGCTCTCGATTCAGGAGGGACGCAAAAAGGGGAAAATGGAAAAGCGATTTGGAGCGAACAAGAGATGCTCACCAACCGCCCCTTTACCTCTCCTGTT
>CAZIML010000067.1:0-8306 GCA_964540255.1 uncultured bacterium | reverse complement strand
GCCCATCGGGGATTCGATGCAAAATTGTCCCACGGCTCGGTCGTCATCGCCGCCATCACAAGCTGCACGAATACAAGCAATCCTTACGTGATGATCGGCGCCGCCCTTCTTGCGAAAAAAGCGGTAGAGAAAGGGCTGAAAGTAAATCCTGTGGTCAAAACAAGCCTTGCCCCTGGCTCCCGCGTCGTCACCGACTATCTAGTGAAAACCGATCTTCAAAAATATCTCGACAAGCTCGGCTTTCAGCTTGTCGCCTATGGTTGCACCACCTGCATTGGAAATAGTGGTCCCCTCGATCCAGAGATCGAACAGCCGATCAAAGAAAACGACCTGATCACCGCAAGCGTTCTGAGCGGCAATCGGAATTTCGAGGCGAGAATTCATGGCTCTGTGAAAGCCAACTTCCTCATGTCTCCCCCTCTCGTCGTCGCCTTTGCCATCGCTGGAACCGTCGATATCGATCTCGATCATGAGCCCCTTGGAATCGGCAAAGAGGGAAAGCCAGTCTATCTCAAAGACATTTGGCCCTCTTCAGACGAGATCTACTCATATATCGGAAAAGGGATCGAGCCTCACATGTTCAAAGAGCGCTACGCCCACATCTTGAAGGACAATCCAGTCTGGCAAAAAATCGCCTCCAAAAAAGAAGCTCAGTATCCGTGGGATCCGAAGAGCACCTACATCCGGAAACCTCCCTTCTTTGAAAAACAAAAAGCCCCCTCTTTTAAAAACATGCGCCCCCTTCTTCTTTTGGGCGATTCAGTCACAACCGACCACATCTCTCCCGCCGGAGCCTTCAAAGCAAATACTCCTGCGGGGAAGTATCTCCTCTCTCACGGGATCAAAGAGGAAGACTTCAACAGTTATGGAAGCAGAAGAGGCAATCACGAAGTGATGATGAGAGGCACTTTTGCCAACGTCCGGATCCAAAACAAGATGGCCAAGGGAAAAGAAGGGGGATTCACTGCCCACATGCCCGAGGGAACGGTCATGCCCATCTTCGATGCTTCTCAAAAATATATGGGAGAGAAGGTCCCCCTCATCATCTTTGCTGGGAAGGACTATGGAATGGGAAGTTCCCGTGATTGGGCCGCCAAAGGGACCGCCCTTTTAGGAGTAAAGGCAGTCGTCGCTCAAAGTTTTGAAAGAATCCACCGAAGTAATTTGATTGGAATGGGAGTACTCCCTCTCCAATTTCAAGAGGGGCAAAGTTGGGAAAGCCTTGGGATCGACGGAACCGAAACCTTCACTCTCCATCTCGATTCAAAGCTCACCCCCCGACAAGAGGCCACCCTCGAGTTTGGCTCTAAAAAAGCGAAACTCAAGACCTGTCTCGACACTCCCATCGAGGTAGAATACTATCTCCAAGGGGGGATCCTCCCCTACGTTCTAGGCCATCTGTAGGGAAAAATCAATCTTGACCCTCTGCGGCCCTTTTCCCGTTTCGAGGAGCTACAGGACTGGCCCCTGCCGCAGCCCCCACTTCAGCTGGACGCTCAGGAGGCAAAAGAGACAGAGCAATCGCTTTGGCTAACTCTCTCTCTTCGTCTTGAAGTCCTCTTTTATGAATGAAATGGACAGGAGGCCCCCAACCGCTTCTTAGCAACTCACTGGACGCTGCTGCACCAGCATCTGGAGAGTCCCGATTAGGCTCATCTGGGTCAGATTCCATTCGCATCGAGAATATGGGAAGGAACAACTCCGCATCCTTAGGGGGGATCAATCGAGGAATTGAACAATTCCCCCAACGGGCAAAAGAGGGTTCCGGATTGGCCATCATCTCTTCAGCATGAATGTTAAGAACGGCTGCAGCAATCCGAATGCCGACCGTTTTTATCCCCTGGCGCAACTGATCGACAGGCCTGCCTGCATCTAATTGATCTAGAACCTGTTGATACAGCAATTTTGTCCCTTCCCAATCGCGGGTCAAGTGACTCTCACTTCCATAGGCCTCGCTCATCAAACGTCCCGCTGTCCCTATATCTTCAGCGCATCGTTTGTATATTTGAACCACTTTCTCAGCCACCGATGGCCGGTTCCAAAAAAGCTCGGCATGAATTTTTCCACACCCCGCGCTTGAAAGCGGAAATAAGCTATCCCGCAATCGATCCATTGTCTCTTTTAATTGAGTAGTATTGCTAGAGGCTGTTATAGCAGACATCTCCCCCCCCTTCATTTATCGGTATAGACACTAAAAATAACATTTAATTTTAACAATCAAAATGATATAATAAAACAAATCTAAAATAATATCGAGGAAAATAATGGCAGCAATTTCAAGCAGTGATACTATCCGTTCAGACTCAACGCCTTTATATGTCTACGCCGACTCTAGCGACTCAGCCTCTCCAGCAACTCCTGTCCCGATGAAGCAGAGGGGATCTATTGGGATTGATTTCAAAAATAGGGTTGGACGCTGCTTGGACTCTGCCTTAGCAGCGCTTTTAAATTTGGATCAAAGGGAAAGTTCGACAGCCGAGAGGCAAGCCCTCTTTTCTTCACTGCGAGAGGATGCACGATATATGAGCGGTGCTGTCGACGATTTCTTAAACCAATCAAAAACTGCTGCATTTGCAGCCCGTGCGAATTTAAACTCAAGGCCCATATTGACTTCGAGCGGTTCGAAAGACTCGCTGACCGGTGAGTTATCGGTGGCGACTGTCGAAGGATTAGTCCATGAATTGAGAGCGGATTTGCAATCAATTTTGATCATTTTAGCAGAAGAGAACCCGAGTCATGAATTGATCGCCGATTTAAAAGAGCACTATAAAGACCTCTTGATCGAATTGGAGGACATCCCGGCGGATCAAGAAACTAGAGAACTGTCGACGGAGGAAAAACCCTTTTCCATTGAACAATTAGCAAGACGAACTCTTTCAAAATCATGTGCGATTGTGAAGCAGCATAGAATGGAAATGTCATACCATATCCAAGAGGGAGTCGAACCGACCGTTATCGGAGACCCCCGCCGTTTAAGACAAGTGCTCAAAAACTACACGACCAATGCTTGCAAATATGCTCATAAATGAAAGAAGATTCAACTCAATATTTCTCTCAGAAATGATAGGGAGTTGAAGTTTGCAATCCAAGATTTTGGGGACGGCATCAGCAAAAGCGAGCAGAAAAAACTATTTCAGTTATTTTCCCAATTGGAACCATCTAGAGGATGCTGTTCTTGTTTTTCTGCCGGAGAACCAGAAGATCTGATCAAACTCCCTTCCTCTGGAGTTGGATTATCCTTTTGTAAAACGGTCGCATTCAAAATGAACCCCCATTCACTGGATCCCATCGGCGTTCGAAGCAAAAGGAAAACTTTTTGGAATAAGCAGTCAGGTTCAGAATTTTATATCGTCATTCCTTATCTCCCGACTCATGCAGCGCCAGCGCTCACCCCTTTGGCAACTCCACTACCCCCCTCTTTGACATTCAGTAATAACCCCTCTCTTTTAATCGTTGA
Source organism: uncultured bacterium (assembly GCA_964540255.1). GTDB lineage: Bacteria > Chlamydiota > Chlamydiia > Chlamydiales > SM23-39 > REEB52. The sequence goes on along the minus strand of CAZIML010000067.1, from coordinate 4,849 downwards.
CGACAGCGAGACCAATCGAAAAATGCTGTCTAGGATGTTATCGACGGCCCCTTTCAGATTGATTCAAGCGGACGGAGGACAAAAGGCGATCGAAACAGTGCAAGAGGCAGAACGAGAGGGTTCTCCGATTCAAGCACTCCTTCTCGATGTGCAGATGCCTGAGATTGACGGTCCAGAAACCGCTTTCCGAATATACAAATTAGGCCTTCAAAAGATTCCGCAAATCATCTTTCTCTCAGGGCAAGAAGCTGAGAATATTTCTCGTCAGGTAAAAGCAAAGGGGCTCGACCCAGCCCGCTTCACCATCCTGTCAAAGCCTTACAACAAAAAAACTTTACTCGAGGCTCTGAATATTTCTCCTTCACCGATTGAGTGAACTTTTTCTCGCCAGCGCCATTCCCCATCGAAAGAGAATACTCCCCTACGTTTTAGGCCATCTGTAGGGAAAAATCACTCATAATCCTCTGCAGGCGCCTTCGGATGCCGGCGAGGCTGAGAATCAGCTACAACAGCCGGATCTTCCACTTCACTTGAGCACTCTTCAGGCAAAATAGACTGAGCCATCGCATCGATTAATTCCGCCTCTTCCCGCTCACCTCTAGGAGCGAGTGAAATAGGCGGTCCCCAAGCCCGCCACTGCAATCCGTCAGACGCCGCTCCATCTCTGCCCGATGAAGAACCCGGGCCGCCTGGATCGGCTCCCGCCGAAGCTCCCCCTCCATACGAGATTTCCTCAATGATCGAATCTAGCTTCCCAGAAGGGAAACTCCGTTCTCGCCTGATAGGTCGGGAAGAGGAAGGAGCTGCGCCTGACCCATGATCCATAAGAGAGAGCCGAAGCGCTTGCTGCAGTTGCTCATCTTCACTCATTGGACATACGGGAGGTTTCGGCCGATCATCAAAATCCCGCCCCCCCAGTCTGGGCATCTCAACATTTGACAAACGACAAAGAAAGTAGATCGAGTCTTCTCTGAGCTTTGTGGCATGAACTTCAAGCAGTGTGGCAACGATATTCGCGCGTATTTTTTCAATCTGAATACGTAGATCTGAATCCAATTTCCCTTGATCTAACCCCTGACACACTCTTCGGCACAACGCTTCCATCCGTTCCCAAAACTGATACATTTCACTTTTTGGACCTTTTGATTGCCCAATATGCCTCTTCGCCAGTTCGATATCCGGCAGGCAGGCGTTGAGTCTTTCAGCGGCTCTTTGACCATTTTCAGAGGTTTTCCAATCCGACCGATAGAGTTGATCAGAGAGCCCATCAAGGATTTCATCTAATGTTCTAGTCTCTGAGGCTGGATCGAGACTAAGAGAAAGCTGAAGCGCTTTTTCTAATTCTTCCTCTTCAGTCATTGGACAAATAGGAGAACTCGGCTCCTCTTGGAAAAACGGACCCTTCAGCGGGGGCAGATCGACGTTTGCCCAATCTGCCAGAAATCGGCTCGGGTTTTCTCTAAGCTTTTTAGCATGAATCTCAAACACTGTGGCAGTGATATTAGCGCTGATCCCTTCACACCGGATGCGTATGTCTGAATCAAATTTCCCTTGATCAAAATCTTGACAAACTCTTCTGTACAACGCCGCCGTCCATTTCCAAGACTTGTAAATGGCACTCTTCGAACCGTGCAATCCCCTAATCAGCGTCCCCGTCCGTTCGATATTCGGTAAGCAGCCCTTAAATATTTGAGCGACACTTTGAGCGTTTTCAGAACTGTCCCATTCCAACTGATAAATCACCCCAATTCGGTTGTTTGAAGATGGATGGAATTGATCACACAGTCGCTCAAGGATTTGGTCTAATTCTTTAGATCTTTGTAGATTTACATTTAAAATCACAGACATATATCAACCAATAAAGTAAATTAATGATAGATATATTACACAGAAATACAATTTAAATAAACAAAAATCCTATTTCTTGATGAATTTTTCGACTTTGTCCTCGAGCTCCTCTTTTGTCAAGAGGCCGACGCTTTTCATGGAAGGGGATTTTTTACCCGCTTTGAAGAATAAAAGAGTGGGGAGAGAGGTGACTCCATACTTGTGGACTAGATCAGGCTGTGAGTCAAAGTCGATCTTGGCAAATTGGGCTTTCCCCTCAAACTCTTGCGCCACCTCGTCAAAAATCGGCCCCATCATCTGGCAGGGATGGCACCATGTCGCGTTCACATCGACGATCACTGGAATCGATGAAGAAGCGATATCGCTCTCATTTTGAGTTGTGATCTGCCACATATCAGCAAATGCGGATAGGGAAAGAGAGAAGAGAAGGATTGCAAGCCGGACCATAAATCACCTTTGGTATTCTTGTTTACGTAGTGCGCGATCGGCCCCATTTTTGGCAAGTTCATTTAGCTTATGCCACACAAAAACATCTTCTCTTTTAACAAAATAAGCACTATAATTACTTGAACGAATACAAATAACTTATTTAAAATGTGATCCATGACTATTTCAATCTCATTCAAGAAACCCAATAACAACGGGACTCTTGCAGATTTAAGCGCCAGCGCGCCGCTCAATTTTCTGAAAGAAAAATTCGACCCTCAAGTTGGGGAAATTCGGCGGCTTATCCCAGATAGAAATCCAAGTGCAAATAAAAAAGCTAAAAAATTATTCGAAGATTGTGCCAAAAACATAGAAAAAGCCGCCGCTCTGATGAACGAATCGTACGAAGGTTCTCGCAGCCACGCCTATTTGGCGGAGGGGACAAATGAGATTTCTCGTTTGTACCAAGAGGTGAACGGTCTACTCGGGCAAGGAAAGGAAATCACCTCCCTCATTGAAAAGGTTCATGCGATCGGTACCCGCTTATCGGCCACGGCGCTTGAAGTTCACGCAAAAAGATTGAGAAGCAACCCGCTCGAGAATTTGAGAGATTGGGATGACATTGTGATCCCAAAGTTAGCGAATGTGGCGTCAGACCCTAAGATGCCGACAAAGGAGCTGAACTTGATTTTAGATGATTTATTGAGCCTTTTTGATGAGCTCACTGAATCTGTATATGAAAGCGGAATCATCCGGCCAGAAGCCGATTGTTCAGATAGTGCCGATATATCTCCCTCGAGTCAACACGAAGAAAAAAAGCTCGCTTGCAAAACATTTTTAGACTCTAGATCGAATGTTCGTGCAGCGAGAAGATGGGTGGGCCAACTTTACGGTGAGAGCGCCCCCTACTTAGTCAACGAATTAGCAAGAATCGATCAGTTGTATCGCCCCTTGCACCGAAAATTATCGAAAGGAGAATCTATTTATTCCTTTTTGGATGCGCTCAATCAAATCAAAGCACATCTATTGGCGGTCGTCCTTGAGCTGCATGCAATCCATCTGAAAGCCAACCCGGAGAATATAAACATCTGGGAAGGCTCTCCTATCCCCGAATTGCCAACATTTTATCTGCGCCCTCCTTGCCCGGTGGTTCCACCTCCCAATGCCGGTCGAGAAATGGAAGAGCTTCCCTCTCCAGAAGAATTTGAACAGCAACAACTAGAACGGGCTTTACGAGCGTCTCTTGAAGAAAACTTTAGGGACTCAGGGGCCGCCTCAGAGTCAGGGCAGAGACACTCGAACTCTTATAATGAGGATGCAATGATGGCGCTCGCGATTGCCGCCTCATTAGCAGATCTTACCGCCGCTCCCCGAGGGTCAAAAAGACCTATGTACGAAGAGGATCGATAGAAAAAGCTCCTCAAGCGCGCCCGCTCAATCGAGATATTCTCCAGCACCGGTGGATTTTCGGGTCGTGGAAATCGATTGGAAGGGTTTTGCTTGAAACATCGAGGATCTCGCATCCGGGGAATTTTCCTTCATCAAACACAAATTTCCGTGAATTCGTGCTAAAGTAGATCACCCCATCGGGAGCGAGGAGTTGCAAAGCCCGCTCGATGAGAAAGAGATAGTCGATCTGCACATCGAACATTTGATCCATCTTCTTCGATCTTGAGATCGTCGGAGGGTCGATCACGATGAGATCGTATCGGCTCGCCGTTCTCACTTCTTCATCTAAAAACTTCATGCAGTCGGCTCTCACGACGAGATGATTCTTTAGGGAAAGGCCGTTGAGAAGAAAATTCTCTTTGCCCCAATCAGTATAAGTATTCGACATATCGACGCTTTTAGTGAAAGCAGCGCCGCTCGCGCCTGCATGGACGCTAAAAGAGCAGGTATAGGCAAATAAATTCAAAAGCCTCTTCCCCTTCGCTTTCGAGGCGATATAATGGCGCGTCTCTCTATGATCCAAAAAAAGGCCAGTATCGAGATAATCGGTGAGATTGATGAGGAATTTTACCCCATATTCGAGGACCTGAAAAAACTCCCCCGATTCCCCCGTTTTCTCATACTGCTCCATTTTTTTCCGCCGGATCCGGCTCCGCCAAAAAATCTGTTCAGGAACCGCCCCAAAAAGAGAAGCCAACACTTGATGCACCTCCTCTTCCAATTCTTGGGGCGCCTCAGGGTGTTCCCGATCGCGGGAAAAATATTGAACGCAAAAACGGCCTGCGTAAAAGTCGATCGCAAGAGGGTATTTTCCAATTTCCCAATCATAGATTCGAAACGCGTTCGTTTCGGTCCGTTTGGCCCATTTGCGCACATGGCGGTAATTCTTTCGGATCCGATTCTCCAAAAGGGAGCTCGAATCCCCTCCATCTAATATCTGCGGCAGCTCAACCATAAATTCTTGGTAGCCATTATACAGGGCTTCCCTTTTTTTAGGGTCTTTGAAAGAATAGGGGCATGAAAATACATGCCTACGCTGCCATGGGGCCTGGCGAAAAGCTCAAGCCCTACATCTACGATGCCCCTCCCCTGGGGACCCATGAAATTCTTTTAAAGGTTTCCCACT
>CAZIML010000066.1:0-9499 GCA_964540255.1 uncultured bacterium | reverse complement strand
CGGGATCGGTCCCCACTTCGCGGGCGATTTTTTCCCATCCCTTCTTTAATTCTTTGAGCAGCGACGGATCGGGAAGTAAATTGTGAACGGCGCCCACATTCGGAATTAAGAAAATCCGGACAGAAACTTGTCCTCTTGAAATCGTTTCAGCGACCCATTTACGCACTTCGGGCTCGAATCGGCTCAGCTCTTTAGGAAGAGAAACAAAAACTTCAAGATACTTTCGATTGACCGACTGAAGTTCGATGACGAGCCGTCCATAGGGAGCGTCCAATATGGACCTACCAAAACCGGTCATACTTGTGAGCATGGAAATCCTTTTTAGACAATGCTACTCGTTTTTTGGATTATCCACAATCTCAAATTGTTTTGTTATATTCCAATTAAAACGAGATGCAAATATAATATCCGACGAAAATAATCTTTGGAGAAAATTATGACAATAGTTTGCAACATGAAAATGGTCACAACTGATTTTTCAAAAACTATAAACAACAAGCCTCATGAGCCGGGATAACCTACATGCGATCAACTCGTACATACTTACGCATTCACCTATCGGTTTAATCCAGCCGGAGAGAGAGGTTCTATTTGGGGATGTCCGGCTACATGTCTTGAAAGGCAAGTCACCAACATAAACGCTGCTGTATGCGGTGAATGTGGAACCGGAGGCGCTGTTCTCGGAGCCATGCATAAAACAGCCGTTGCTATCGCTTGCTGTCCCCTTTGCTGTCTCATCGCTCCAGGCGACATGAAAGCTAATGCCCTTTGGGTCGGAGATAATTGAACATCTTGCGGAGCTCCTTGGTCTGATCTAACAAGAGATTGGAACATCTTGCAAAAACAAGAAATGAAATAATTGATCTGAATCCTCTCTTTTCATTACAAGTGGAGAGAGAGGATACATGTTCCGATTTCTATTTCTTGCAACCGCGCTTCCCATCGTCAGTTTTGCTTCTGCAGCAATTTCTGAAACCCCCTACATAACCGCTACGCTCCGCCATATTGAGAGCGGCGGGATTGGCTATCAGGATGGGTATACGACTTTTGGCACTTTCGTTTCCTCCGACCCCTCAAAATGGAGCGTCACCCCTTTTCTCGATCTTCGCGGCCACGTTTTCGACAATGGGAAATGGGCGGCGAACGGTGGGATCGGGCTAAGAGCTCTTTGGAAGGGGCGCGCCTATGGGATCAACGCTTACTACGACTATCGCGATCCGGGCCATTTTAATGCCAATCAGATCGGAGCGGGTCTAGAGACCCTTGGAGAGCTCTTTGATTTTCGATTGAATGGCTACTTACCCGTGGGAGCCAAAACGAGCGCCCCCTATCATACCTACTTTCAAGCCTTTTCGGGTCATTCGATCATGGTTTCTTCGAAATATCAATCGGCGATGAAAGGGGCTGATGCTGAATTTGGGTTCCACTTTGGGGCCTGGGAGTCATTCGACTTTTATGCAGCGGCGGGGCCTTATTATTTTGTGGGAGAGATCGACCGGCCGATCTGGGGTGGAAAAGGGAGACTTTCTGTGACCTACAAAGATCTCCTCACCCTCCAAATCAGCGACTCTTACGACAGAACCTTTCACAACAAATTCCAAGGGGAGATCTCCCTCACCATTCCTTTGGGTCGAAAAGAGAAATGCAAAGAGACAAAACGGGTTTGCAAAAATAAACTCAATCAAAGGCTCGTCCAACCGGTCTATCGGCAAGAGATCATCGTGATCGACACTCCAAGGAAAAACACCCCAGCGATCGACCCCGCTACAGGACTCCCCTATTTTGTTGTCTTTGTCAATAATACAAGCAGTTCCAACGGCACCTATGAGAGTCCCTACCATACGTTGGCTCAGGCAGAGAGCAACTCGGCGCCCAACCAGATCATCTACGTATTTCCTGGGAACGGGACGACGCAAGGGATGAACTCAGGAATCACACTCAAAAATCAGCAAAAATTCTGGGGATCTGGCGTCAGCCACTCGCTGGCCACTACCCTTGGAACCATCTCAATTCCCCAGCAAACCAGCACCTCCCCTACCATTACCAATACGAACGCAGATACCGACGGGAACGCAGTCAACCTCGCCGCCAACAATCAGGTGAGCGGCTTTACGATTGCAGCCCCTTTAAACGACGCCCTTTATGGAACCAGCCTTGAAAGTTTAGAGGTCGCTTCGTGCACCTTTCAAAACGTGACTACTTTCGCAATTGAAGCGCAGTTTCCAGGGAGCGCCTCGATCTCTATCACAAATAACCTGTTCACTAATAACGTCAACGGCCTCTTTTTTGACCTAAAAGGAACTTCTACCCTCAACTGCTCCAATAATACATTCAGAGGACAAACCTCCCCTTCTGAACCTCCTATCTCAATCTTAGCGGAAAACAACACCCTGACCTCGCAAATCACCAACAACCTGTTTGACAGTAACATTTCAGGCACTAACCGCTATAATCTCACGAACGTTAATCAGGCAAACCTCTCATTCCTCTCCAATCGGGTTACGAATAACGGAACAGGCTCCCAGTCGAGTTTGGGGTCCAGTGTTGTCATCGTTGCGTCCGGTACCATCCCAGTGGGTGCCATCGTGTTGGAAGGGAATACATTCACAGGAAATACATCAAATGCCCTCTATTTCCACACCGCAGGGCAATTTACCAATTTATCCGTCACAGCTTCATCAAACACCCTCTCAAATATCGGAGGATCTGCGATCGTTCTTGCCACTCCATCGGACACGTTGACACTGGTCGCAACCAGTAACACGATCACGCAATGCGGAGATAATGGAATCGCAGTGATCAGCAGCGGGAATACGACCAGCGGCAATATCACCATCGCCAATAATACGATCACGAATATTACGAATAGTTCGAATGGGATTGCGGTCAACCAAGATTTCACAACCCTCAATCTCACTCTCACTGATAATGTGATCGATGAGTGCGAAGGAACAGGAGTGATTAGCTATTCTCCGACGGGAATTGATTCATTCCGATTGAGCGCATCGGGAAATACGATCAGCAACTGCTCGAACGGGGGAAGCAACGCTGCATCGGCCTTTGACATTGAGCAATTTACCGACCTTGCAGCCACTGTGGCCCAAAACCACTTTTCGACCAATGTAGCGCCAGCGCTGTTCATCGGGTCCACACTCACTGCTCCCACGGCCTGTCTCACCTTAACAGGGAATGAAAACGACGGGACCTATAATTTGACCAATCCTGGCGATGGAACATTCAACTTGAGCCCTTGCAATGTAGATTCGGTCAACGTTGGAACGATCAATTCGTCGGGAGCGATCACTTCCGTCCAGTCTTGCCCTGGCGCGTCCCCATGCCCTCCATGAATGTTTCTGCCAACTGAAGGAGCCCTTTCTCCTTCTTCTTTTTTTTGGCCATCTGGCATAAAACGTTCAATCGGGGCTGGTTTTCAAAAAACGAGCTGTGTTTGATCATGAAGCGCCAAAAAAGAGCATCCCAAATCTTGCACCAGTCCCCTTTTGGGTAATCGCTCATCTTTAAAAGATAATTGGACCCGCTCATATAAGGCTTTGTAGTGATCATTCCCCCATCAGCATATTGGCTCATTCCGTAGACATTCGGAACCATCACCCAATCGTAGGCGTCAATGAAGAGCTCCATGAACCATCTGTACACCTCATTGGGATCGATCTCGCATAGGAAAAAAAAGTTTCCGAGGACCATCAATCTTTCGATGTGGTGGGCATATCCATGCTTCATCACTTTTTGGATCGTCGCATCGATCGGGACGATCCCCGTTGTTCCATCATAGAATGAAGGAGGAAGTTTTCTTTTGTGTTTGAAGAAATTCCCCTTTCTTTCTTGATCGCCGATGAGATGGTAGACCCCCCGCACATACTCGCGCCAACCGATCACCTGTCGGATGAACCCTTCGGCGCAGTTCAGCGGGATCCGCCCCCGTTTAAACGACTCGATTGCCCCCTCAACCACCTCATCGGGGGTTAAGAGTCCCACATTGAGCAGCGGAGAGAGGGAAGAGTGGAACAAGGTGGATTCTTTTTGGCTGATCGCATCTTCGTAATCTCCGAAAAGAGGGAGGCGATGCTCTAAAAAATGGGCGAGCGATTTTCGAGCTTCTCCATGTGTGACCGGGTAATTGAACGATTCGATCATTCCTGGATGATGAGCGTACTTCTTTTCAATATATTCGATCGCCTCATCCAGTTCTTTTCCCATTCGGGGTTTGAAAGGCTCTGGGATTTTGACCGTTTTAGGCAGTTTTTTTCGATTTTCGGCATCAAGGCTCCATTTCCCTCCGAGAGGTTTCCCCCCTTTGTCCAAAAGGAGATCGAGCCGTTTTCTTTGGGCGATGTAAAAAGGCTCGAACCGCAACTGTTTTTTCCCCTTGAAAAACGAGAAAAACTCGTTTAAATCGGTCAAAAATCCGGGGCTTGGCGCCACCTCCAATCGAATCTGAAGGCTTTTGGCAAGAGAGGTGATCATTTTCATCAACGGAGCATCATCGAGCTCAGCTACATGGAGCACTTTAGGGGTGATTTTTTCGAGAGCCTCTTTCACCCCCCCTTCAATGTATTGAGTTTTATACCCTTTTTTCTTCAAGCTGCTTTCAAAGCTTTTCAAAGTGGCTCGATGGAAGATCAGTTTTTGTTTATGGAATTGGAATTCAGAAAAAAACCGAGCCTCTTCGACGAGGAGAATCAGGCGATCTTTCTGAAACCCTGGGTGATTCTTAAAAAGCTGGTGGGGGAAAACGACAACGGCTTCCATTATTATTTCTCAAGTTCATTCAGCAACAGGGGTTTTATTTTTTCACACTGAGCCCGCATCGCTTCATACGACAGAATAGGGCGCTGGTTGTGGATGTGTTGCAGACCGGAAATAGCGCTTTTGAGTGGGTCAGGAAGGAGATAAAAATGGATATGGGTGTGTGGAACTGTTTGCCCCGCTCCGGGACCATCCTGAATATAACAGATCCAATCATTCGAGCCGACCGTCTTAAGAAACATCTTCTTCAGCGCAATCACTGCTTCAAACGAGGAGAGCGCCTCCTCTCGACTCAGATCCCAGGCGCACTGATGTCTTTTGGGAAGGATGAGAAAATTGCCATAGGGGCTGACCGGTTTGTGGCTCATCAAGATTTGCACCTCTTTCCAATCAACAACGATCTGTTTTTCAATTACTTTCGGATTGCAGAATGCGCATCGGTCGAGATCGATCTGAATCTCCAGGACAGGTTCTTCTCCTGCCGCAAGAGGCGGCATCTCTCCCTCCACTAATCCCCCCATCTCTGCTAAAGCATCGTGAATCGAGCGCAAGTTTTGATGGAGCGCTTCTTTGTGATGGCGAAGCTTTTGAGACCAACGCTCTTGAGGCGCTTCTTTTTCAACAGAAGGAGTCAGAGTCTCCAGTTTTTCCCTGATGAGAGCGATCGCTTCAGCCGAATGGGAAACAGTTTGAACCGATGAGCGATTGTAGAAAACGTATTCGTTCAAGGCATTTTTTTCGACGGCATCCATGATCCCCCCGCCGCAGCCAGAAGGGATCACCTCGAACCCCACAAACGCTCCACCCTTCCCCTTTCGGTTCGCTTCAGTCGTGAAAATCATAAAACTATCAGCCCCCGTCACCTCAGCCACCGCCTTTCGTCCCCGCCAAACGGCCTCATACAGTTCGGAGAGTTCTCCTTCGGTGCACTCGTCTAAGGTCTTTTTCCCCTCGACCCCGATCCAGAGGTGGTATGGAGAGAAAGGGATCGGGGCGAGGGAAATGGAGGTACGGCTGCCCCGCCAAAGAACTCGTTCTAGAGGCGCTTCGAAACGAACATCGATCCCCTCCTTTTCCAACACGCGGACCAATTCTTCAACTGTGACTCCGAGAGGAAGCTTTTCCTCCAATAGACACGGATTGAGCGTCCAGGTAGCAGTGTGGGCTAGCCCTGCAAGACAAAGAGACAATAAAAACCAGATCCGTTTCATTCATTACCTTGAGCGATTTGAACCGCTACTTGCTCGTGATTGACATTGTAGGCTAGATAGTGTGCCTTGAGGTTCCTCTCATTTAAAAACTCTTGAAAAGCTTTAAACTCGTGATTTTCAAAACCCGGGTAATTATAAAACTCGTCGAAAACGATGATTGTCCCAGGCTGAATCCGATCTCCGAGTTTTTTGAAAGCGGTTGCGGCAGAAGAATAGAGATCGCTATCGATATGTAAAAAAGCGATTGGTTCATCAGATGGGAAAGAGCTCATAAAATCGCCCAAAGTATCCTCAAACCACCCCTTCACTAATTTGACGTTATGAAGAACTGGAGGGAGGAGATCGGGATGGATAAAACCAAAAGTGCCCGCTCGGATCACTTTATCATTCCTCACCCAATCTTCAGGCAGTCCCTCAAACGAATCGAAGCCGTAGACGGTTTGGTGAGGGTTGAGCGCTCCGATGAAATTGATCGTTTTCCCCGTGCAAACGCCTAGCTCAAGGAAAAGGCCCTTCAAGCTTACATGGTCAGAGCCGAATTTGAGAACTTCGGCATCGGAGGTCAAAGGGAGAGACTCTTTGAAGTATTGCTCAACAAATAAGCGAGCCTCCTCATTTTGCGAGCAAGGTTTGTTGAGCGATTTGAAATGCAAAATCTGACTGCCGCCAGTTTGATCGCTCCCCGGAGGAACCGCCAAAACCGCGCTCCAGTCAAACCTTTGTTCTTCGGCCACCCCACTGAAGGTTATCATAGACGCTAGGAGGAAATAGAAAAGCATCAAAATCTCCGTTTAGGAAAATAAATTGCTCCAAATAATCTTTCCAGTCAAGGTGCAGGGAGACCCAAAGGGACCAAAAAAGAGCCTAAGGAAAAGATCTATCTCCTCACGGACATCACTACCTGGATAAACAATCATCCTTCTGAAACGATTTCTTCAATTCGTCGGCTGATTGCCAAGGTACGACATAATTAACTCGAAGGGGCTTTAATGGCCTTGCATCCGATTTTCTAATGCTAGCTGATTCTCTCTTGCTTGATTTTCAGAAGAAGCAGTGTGATTAAAAGGAGGCCAGTCTGTAAATGCGAAAAAAGTGAGTCCAGATCCTATGGACAATGAATAGGCCCATTCCACAAAATTTCCTGTAAATATTCCTGCCGACACTAGGGCAACAGTTAAAGCCAGAGTCAGTAAGCTACTCACTAAACCACAAGCACCATGCACACACTGCCTTTTTAAAAGGCGCAATCGCTCTTCAGTTCCAGGGAGATTCCAGATTCTGTCATCCAAATCCTTGCCTAACTTGATCAGACTGATACCTATCCCAATGATGGGTAAAGAGGCTTTGGCCGCCTCGCGATAAGAAATATTTGTTTTCCATATTCCATCACCATCAGATCTGATCGTCATTGTAAAACTTCTCCTAAACGTGCCTAAACATCTATCGGACGATTTTTATTATGGTCATAGCCTCTTAATCAAAGCCCTATCAGTTCCGAGCTTTCTTCTTCTTTTGGCGAGTTGGTTTGATCGGCACCAGCTCATATTTAAAAGGAGGCTGAATTTTAGCCATTTTACCGTTCCGATCAACAATCAGAGCTGTACCCGTTCGAACCGCAGTTTCGAAAGCGACTTGGTAGCTTTGATTTCGGGCTTTCAACACCAGAGTCATCAGATCATCCATGATTCAACCTTGTTTGCATTTTTTCCCATACTGGTTCATCCACAACATCTATTGGACGATTTTTATTTTTGATCGCAATAATTTTTTCTTGTTCCCCTGAGTTGTCTAAGATCAACGCTTGGTCAGAAAGCGGCAGATAAACTCATAGAGTGCTGTACTATTGTTCGTGAGTAGTTTCGCGGTGGTTGTTTTGCCGGCACCATTTGGGCCAGCGATCATGAGCACTCTTTTAGTCATTGAGCAAATACCAATAAGGACTCATTTTACCAACTAGCTGATAAAATGTTTAGAAATATGTAAATACAGTCGGATCCGGGAGATCCATTCTGACTCGACTCTGCTAAAAGCGAACTCCCGGTGTATGCGAACGAAAGGACAGGATGGACAAGATCCTAAACGGGCATGATAAGCAAGATCACTTATCCTGCTATCTTGTCGGCCTTCGCCGATCATCTATTAGAACTGTCGAAAAAAGTTCAAGTAGTCTTGGGGATCAAATCATTGATAAGCGACCAGGATTAATCGACAGCCCGCAGCGCAGATCTCGGACAATTTGGAAGAAAAACGCCCATGATGTTGACTATTTCTCACTTTTAGTGATATATTTCTAACAAATAGGGCAGACTACCGATGGAAAAAGACTGTTTTGAAACTAGGATCAAGGAATTCCGAGTTCGGCGTGGTTGGACCCAGGAACAACTGGCAATAGAAGTTAGAGTAAGTCGAGAAACAATTATTTACTTGGAAAAGGGAAAATATAACCCTTCATTGAAACTAGCATTTCGTATTGCCAAAGCTTTAATGAGTTCCATCGATGAACTGTTTATTTTTAAAGAGTGAGGGAAAATTATGTTAGGGAACCCAAAATGGTTTAAAAGAAGAAAATATACTGGTTGGGGATTGACCCCGATAACCTGGCAAGGATGGGCCTATGTGGGGGCTCTTTTCCTGGGTGTTTTTTTGGTTTCCGCAATAACTGTGTGGCTGAATATTCAGACCGCCTACCAAATAGGAATCATCTTGTTTATGTTAGCTGCTATTGTGCTGGAAACAGTCGACATTTCAGTCAGAATCGACAAGGATGAGAGAGAAACTACCCACGAAGCATTGTCGGAGCGAAATGCAGCATGGACTATGGTGGTGATGTTAACAGGTGGAATTCTATTCCAGGCAATCATGAGCGCAATGCGAGGGCAACTAAATGTAGACCCATTTATCATTGCTGCTCTGTTAGGTGGGGTTATAGCCAAGGGAATATCGAATTGGTATTACATGGATCAGTGAAAATGTCTGCACAAGATATCGTTTTTACCGATGATCGTTTTTTGGGGAACTGACATGGATTTGTTACAAAAGAAAGAATTTGAAAATAAAACGTTTAAGAAAGAATCCTGCGAAGGATCGGATCTCAAGCACAAGCTGTTTTCTCGTGTGACATTTGAACACTGTGATTTTAGCAAGGCTGACTTCTCCAGCTCCAGATTCCTTGACTGTCGAGTGATCAATTGTAACTTGAGCCTCATCAAGCTGATCGGATGCCGCCTCCAAGAAGTGGAATTTGAAAATTGTAAACTCGTTGGAGTCGATTTTACCCAATGCAATCCAATGTTTTTGGCCATTCGATTCAAGAAATGCCTGATTGGGACGTCCAATTTCTCTGGCCTTGAGCTCAAAAATGGCGTGTTTCATGAGTGCACCATCCGCGATACCTACTTCAAGGCGTCAACTCTCGTTAGCGCCGACTTCACTCAATCGGACTTAGATGGAAGCATTTTTCACAATACCAACCTGAGCAAAGCCAATTTTGTAGGAGCGATCAATTATTCGATCAACCCTCT
>CAZIML010000065.1:3694-9581 GCA_964540255.1 uncultured bacterium | reverse complement strand
TTGTTTCGTTTTTCGACTCAATAACTCATAAGAAAGGAGGGCTTGATTCAAGCGGGGGAATTCACGCCTCAGTTGGGTCAATAATTTTCGTTCTGCAGAGCAAATCCACTTGCCTCGCCGTTTCATTAAAGGCTCTAAAAGATCCAATGAGCAAGGATATTGGCCAATTTCATCAAATATTGTATCGATTTGTTTTTGATCCCATCGATCGTCAGGGAGCCCTTCCAATCGATCTAGAGTTTGAAACAGCTCATCAAGGGAGAGTCTTTCGGAAGCAGCCACGCGGTTCAACAGACCCGCTAAACATCGGCGTACTGATGGGTCGACTCGATCGTCGGGTTGGGGGAATCTAAACTCAGGCGGCGAACTTCGATATATATTTGTTACCATTTCCTTGTTAGCTCCTTATAAATAGTATTTGCGAATTCAGCCGTTAAGTAAGTGGAAGGCAATTCACAACCTCTTTTATCCTGCTCTCTCCGAAGAAGGGAGAGAAATCGATCTGAGAAATCAGGGGCAATGGACCGTTCGAAACCAGGTCCAGGTTCGTATTCAAGCCCAAAACTCTTCGATGACTGCATAATCTCGTGAACTGAGTGATCACGACCAGAAACCATAAACGCGATCATCGCAAGCCGCAAGACCCTAAGCTCCTTTTGTGAAAGGGTGATTCCTACAAACCCACCCATTGTCGCCATCTGGTCGAAGGTTCCAGAAATCGCTGTGTAGGTGGGGATCAATAGTTGTTGGGTCATGGAGATATATGCCTTAGCGGCTCTTCCTGCGGGGCTATCGTCGATCTCATCCAATTCCTTGATCCGAAAGCAGGCTCCTCCGCTTCCCCAACCCAGTTTTTTGCCCGTCTGTTTGATAGATATGTTTCTATAATCCCCAACTTGAGCAAATAGTTCTCTCGGTGAAAGTCTATGGCGAAATAGGCCGTTGGGATGAACTCTTTCCTCATCCATCGCTTCCAAATGTGGTGAAGCATATCTTTCATAAAAAGTTGCATCAAACACATGGTCCCGAATCAGCACATTCAAGGCTGCATAAGACCCGTACCGAAAAAGGGGGGGGAGCCACTTAGGTTCTCTTTTGTTCATAGTCTGAACGAATTCGGGATCAATTCTCCACCCTTTTCGATGAGTTTGAAGCCACTCATTTGTGAACTCAATCACTTCAGGATTCGTCATAAACAAATTAGTAAAATGATTGCATGAATAAACAAAAAACAACCTATTACGAAACTCTGCTTCCAAATGGTGCGGGTCCCCATTTTTAATGATATTCAAATATGATAAGGGATTTGTACCTAGCCAAAAGGGACTTGAATTCATTTCATCTCCTGCGACCCGATGGCGAATCTCCATCAATAACCTTTCGTCCGGTTGAATATCCTCGCGGTAAATGCGCATATTAGCGATAGCAGATAATTGGGAATCAACATCTTCTATTGACCGACTCCCATATCGAATCATCATGAATCGGGCCCGATCGATCATTTTCGATTCATCCAATTTTTCATAGTTTTGAATCAGATCCCTCAGCTCAGAATCCAAAGATTGGTTCTGCAGCAATTTTCTTCTTTCTGAAGAGTCTGTAAGACAGGCGAAAAAATTTAAAAACTGTTTGCGACCCATCTTTTCCTTCAAAGGACTTAATATTCGCTGCAACTCCTCGCAGCTTTTTTTCATTTGAATGATTTCATGAGTATTGAATCCATGATTTTTTAATTGCCCTGCCTCCACCGAAATCATCGGGATACGATGGACAAACTCCCATTGAGCATGAGCTTCAAACAGATCTAAATATCTTTTGCTCAATTCACGGGATAACTTAAGTAATGGACCCGGCTCATGTGAGGCTGGATCCCCATTTTCGCGCACAAATGCAAGGGCCGCGTCTGCAATGGATTGATCGAATGAAAAATTGCTATCTTGGTATTTCTGCAGACAGATCTCTTCTACGACACCCCAGTGTGGGGAAGGGATCCCCCTTAAATCAACGAATAAAGGTCGAAAATGGAATTCGGGGATATCAGATCTTCTCCAATTCCCGTATAGAGATTTTCGTAGGGCTTCAGACCCCTGATGTTCATTAATCGCCGCCACTTAATAATCCAAATTTGTTTTAGTTAATTATACTATAATAAACTCAAACAAATCAACGTTATTAAAAAACGGAATAAACTGTAATAAATTAATTCAATTTAAAGGATTTGAGGAATCGAGAGTAAACCGTTTCATCCATGTGTCCCTTAACCCCTTCCATGGCGATGAGGTAAAGCTTGTTTCCCACCATAATCGCCTGGCCCCGGAAATAACTCCCAGACCCTTCGACGAGAAAGTTCATCGCGGGATGGCCCAGCAATTCTTTCATCTCCGCATAAACAAGGCGGTTTTCGGGATTATGATTCACAATCCCGCTTAAGAGACCTTCGAGCCCCGCCACTTCATGCCCCCCCGCCATTGGAGCGGGATAAGTGGCAATCAGAAGGAGGAACACCCCTTTGTCTTCATGAGGGGCTAGATAGACGTCGTAGCTAAGTCGGTTCACTCCATCAGCAAGGGGAAGCGTTTGCTGAATCATCTGGGGAGCGCTCGGAAACGAGATGTGACATTCTCCGCTCTCAGCGAAAATTTTCTTCCACCCCTGCGAGGCAGGCTCGGCGTGGGCCACCGAACGGAAAAAGACGTGGAATGCAAATAGAGAGAAAGCGAGAAACCAAATCCCGATCTTTTTAGCGATGACTTTATTCACAAATCTCTCCATTCATCAAGGGTTTAATAACGTTAAGGGGAAAGCAGCTACGCCTCCCAGAGCATAAAAAATCACTGTCCAGAAGACAAACATCACAGCAGCAATCAAAATTCCTGCCACGATCACATTCAAGACCGCTTTTAAGACCGAATAGCTCTGCACCTGAGCGAGTGTGTTCAAATAAATGACAAGCGACCAGATCGCCAAAATCACTTTAATCACCAAAGTGGCAAAAAGGAAAAAGAGAAGCCCGTTTGGGAGTAGATCCGCATCTGGGAAATTGAGGAATAGCTGCTCCCCAAAAATGGCAACCAGTGCGATCCAGAAAGGAATGTTCAAAACCATCGGAACAATCGACCAGGCGTAGGCTGAGCGAATCGTTTTGAAATTTCCCTGCCCTTTAAACAACCGGCTGGTCCATGAAACGACAAGGCTCCATACCGAGATATTGATCCAACCCCAAAATGGGGCGATGATGAGGGCGAGGATCAGGAGGCCCAAAGTTCCCATCGAATTGCCAAAGGCCATCGACTGGAACGTATTCATCAATGAGCAAAAGCCATAGATAAAGGAGAGGGCCCAGAGAGATTGATCGGGATTCACGGCGATGATTTTAGAAATCGTCGCTCTCGGCTGAGTCCAAATTGTGAGCCAAGGGTTTTGTTTTTGTTCCATACATTCCTAGTTCGAGATTTCGGGTGCCCCCATCTACTCATGTATTTGCACGCGGGGGTCGTGCTTGCACTCTGTAGCTCAGCTGAGTAGCCAGAGGCACCCGACAGCTCGACACTCTCAAAGCTGATTGTAAAATTAATTTAATTATTAATCAAACAAAAGTCGCAATACACACAATGTTAGATATAAAAGAAACGAATTGCAAAAAACAAACAGAAATAAATAAAACTCGAAAGAACCCACGCGATGAGGACGTTGACAAAAGAACGAGCTGTCGAAAACTCTTGAATTTCAGAAAGTCCCTGAACCAGAAGGATCGCTGACCATATGGCTAGGAGGAATGCGATCAAATTAATAAAAATCGACGAAGGCCCTCCCCCATCTTGGATAAAAACCGTCTCTGAATTGGTGAAGATTAAAATGAACCAGATGATTAAGTTGATGGCGTGGGGAATTTTGGACCAGGCGACCACGGTGCGAAGATGAGCAGCAGAAGCGCTTCCCTTGAGCCACCTTCCTGTGAGGTAGAAAATGAACCCAATGTAGTAGAGCCAAATAAAACCGACGAAGGGGGAGAGGAGAACAGCGCCAGTCAGAAGGGTAAAGAAAGTGTTCTCTAACCCAACCGACCACCAGTTCAGAAGAAAAAAGAAGCTTTGGAGCGCATAAAATGCTGAAAGATAATAGACTCCATACGTCGGGTTGGAGTGAATAATCGCCCTGATCGTGCTTTTGGGTTGATTCCAAATACTCAACCAGGGATTCATACCAGCAATTTGAGTCACAGGCCCCCCATTTAATCTTATGGGTAGCGCATCAAAGCTTCAATTTGCAAGTAGTTTATTCTTGATCAGAGGATGCGATCGCCTCTTCGAGGATTCCCTCTTCGAGAGTCTCTTCAAGAACCAGCTCATCTAAACACTCAGAATCAGAATCTTCGGCAATAACAACTTCTTCAGATGCAGCGACAATTTCTTCGAGAATAACCTCTTCCTGCGTAGAACCTGCAGCAGCGAGAAGGGCAACCATAGCAATAGTGAACATGAATTCTCCTTTAAATGTTTTGAAGAGCTTTTAACAAAGCACTTCGTAGATCAGGATAGCGGAAGGAGAAGTTTGAGGCAATAAGTTTTGCGGGGATCACTTTGGCGCTAGCCAGAATGAGCTCATCAGCCACCTTCCCAAACCGGAGCCTGAGGGCCCAAGTGGGGATAGTGCAGAAACGGGGGCGCCGGAGAAGATGGGCGAGGATCTGAGCGAACTCTTCTTGGCGGACTGGGTGGGGGGAAACGACGTTCACGGGACCTTGAAGCGACTCGTGAGCCGCAATGTGATAAAGAGCTCCGATCAGGTCATCCCGATCGATCCAGCTCATCCATTGTTTGCCTGAACCCAATCTACCTCCGAGACCGAGACGAAAAGGGAGAAGCATCTTTTGGAGGGCGCCCCCTTTTGCATCGAGGACCATCCCAAAGCGGGCAGCGGCAACCCGAACCCCGATTCGCTCTAACGAGAGACTCCCTTTTTCCCAGGCGGTGCATACATGGGCTAAAAAACCAGATCCAGGCCCGCTCTCCTCTGTGAGGGGGCGTTCCCCTTGATCTCCGTAAAATCCTACAGCAGAGGCCGAAATGAAAAGTTTGGGAGGATGGGAACATTCTGCCAAGAGATGAGAAAGGAACATCGTCCCTTGTACCCTGCTCTCGAAAATTTTCTTTTCTTTCTCTTCAGACCAGCGATTGAGAGTGAGCGGCTCCCCTGCCAAATGGATCACCCAGTCGAAATGGGAAAAATCAGCAGAATTGGCCTCCCCTTTTTCAGGATTCCAAACGACTTCAGAAGAACCTTTGATAGATGGAGAGCGGACTAGATGGAAAACAACATGGCCTTGAGAGAGAAGAAATTGAGAAAGAGGAGCCCCGATAAAGCCAGAAGCTCCTGAAATGAGGATGCGTGCCATTATTGTTTATGGCAGCCGCAGCCTGGACCGCACTTGTTGCATCCGCAACCAGAGGATCCGCAGCATCCGAACAAGCGCAAGAGACCAATCACGCCGGCAATACCGACAAGGCCGAACACTACGCGAGCGCCCATAGTCATCATCCCGCCAAAAAGATCTGCAACTAAGTTATATCCGAAAAATCCAACAAGGCCCCAGTTCAATGAACCAACGACCATTAATAGCATCACAAGAAATTTCACTGCCTTCATAAGTCCTCCCAAGAACTTCTGTTAACCTCATCATAAAACATTTTTCAATGGTTGTCACTACTCTTTCGTTGACTTTGGGGAGGCGAAGTGATAAATTTGAGGAGATATTTTTATGGCAAACTTTGATCATCAGACTCTTGAGCACTTAAAGAAGCTTTGTAGAATTCAATGCACCGAAGAGGAAGAT
This sequence comes from uncultured bacterium, assembly GCA_964540255.1. GTDB lineage: Bacteria > Chlamydiota > Chlamydiia > Chlamydiales > SM23-39 > REEB52. The sequence continues at coordinate 3,748 of CAZIML010000065.1, read as the reverse complement.
CGGGATATTCTCGACAGCCTCACTCGTGTTTTGGCCTACGTGGAGCAACTGAAC
>CAZIML010000065.1:0-3684 GCA_964540255.1 uncultured bacterium | reverse complement strand
CAGAGGAACCAAATGAGAGAGGATGAGGTAAAAGACCTTCTCCCCCGCGACCAGTTCCTCGCGAACGCGCCCGACCAGATCGGCGGAATGATCCGAGTCCCCCCCATCCTTAAGCCGAGCTCTTAATATGAAACCTCTCCACCTTTTATCGGCTGTCGAGCTGCGCAATGCCTTCATCAAGGGGGAAGTCTCAGCCGTCCGGATTGCAGAGACCTTTTTGAAACGGATCGATCGATATAATGAAGAGATCGGGGCCTATCTCTCCATTTTTTCTCCCCGCGTTCTTGCAAAAGCGGAAGCGCTCGACCGGAAACGATCTCATAATCAGCCTCTTGGAAAAATGGCAGCGGTTCCTGTCGCCATTAAAGACAACATGCACATCGCAGGGGAAATCACCACCTGCGGCTCCCAATTTCTCTCCAATTACCGAGCCCCCTTCAATGCGACGGCGGTCCGGCGGTTAGAAGAAGAAGACGCCCTTGTTTTGGGGAAGACCAATCTCGATGAATTCGCCATGGGTTCCTCGACCGAAAATTCCTCCTATTTTCCTACTCATAACCCGTGGGATCTGAAATGCGTTCCAGGAGGATCGTCCGGAGGCTCAGCCGCAGCGGTGGCCGCCCGCTTGGCTCTCATGGGGACAGGGAGCGATACAGGTGGATCGATCCGGCAGCCGGCCGCTCTTTGCGGTCTTGTTGGCTACAAACCTACCTATGGACGCGTTTCTCGCTATGGTCTGGTTGCCTTCGGTTCGTCTCTCGACCAGATCGGCCCATTTGCCACCACAGTGGCCGACGCAGCTCTTGCGATGGAAGTGATGGGAAAACATTGTCCTCATGATGCCACTTCGCTCGATCTTCCCTCCGAGGCCTATACTCTCTCCCCCCACCTTGAGCCGGGGACTGTCATCGGCATCCCTTGGGAGTTTTTGAAAGGACTCACTCCTGAAGTACTGGCCAACTTTGAGCAATCGATCGAGAAGATGAAGTCGCTCGGGGCCAAAATCGTCGATGTGGATCTCGATATTCTGAAATCTTCGATCGCCGCCTACTATATTTTGTGCACAGCAGAAGCTTCGACCAATCTGGCCCGTTTTGACGGGATCCGGTTCGGCGTTCGGGCTAAAGAGGCGAAAAGCCTTGAGGATGTATATGAAATGTCCCGCAAAAATGGGTTCGGACGGGAAGTCAAAAGGAGAATCATGTTAGGGACTTATGTCCTCTCCGCCGGTTTTCAAGACGCCTACTACAAAAAGGCCCAAAAAGTGAGAACCCGAATTCTCGATGCGTTTGAAACCGCCTTCGGCAAGTGCGATGCGATCATGACCCCGGTCACGACGAGCGGCGCCTTTGAGCATGGAGCCATCCAAGACCCCCTTCAGATGTATCTCCAAGACATTTTCACTGTACCCGCCAATTTGGCAGGTCTCCCCGCCATCAGCGTCCCCTCAGGGTTCGACTCTCGAGGAATGCCCCTCGGCCTCCAGTTTATGGGACCTCAAATGTGCGATGTTTCGGTGATGAAACTCGCCTACGCCTTTGAACAGGTCGCCCATCTCCATATGATCCCGAAACGGTACGAGGAGACTCTATGAGCCACAAACCCCCTTTTGACATGTGGGAACCAGTGATCGGCCTCGAGATTCACGCCCAGCTCAACACCCGCTCCAAAATTTTCAGCCCCGCCCCCAATCACTTTGGCGACGAGCCCAACATCAATATTTCGAACATCTGCACAGGACAGCCGGGAGCTCTTCCGGTCCTTAATAAAGAGGTGGTCAAGAAAGCGGTTCAATTCGGCCTTGCGATCGGCGCTGAAATCACTAAGGTGAGCACCTTCGATAGAAAGTCCTACTTTTATCCCGACAGCCCCCGCAATTTTCAGATCACCCAGTTTGAAAATCCGATCCTTCGAGGAGGCCAGATCGAGGCAGAGGGAAAAGTGTTTAAGATCAACCGAGCCCATATTGAAGACGATGCAGGGATGCTGAAACACTTCACTACCTTCGCTGGAGTCGACTATAACCGAGCGGGAGCCCCCCTCATCGAAATCGTCTCGGAACCGTGCATCCACTCGGCCAAAGAAGCGGCGAGCTACGCGGCAGCGATTCGGGCAGTTCTCCTCTATCTCGACGCCTGCGACGGGAATATGGAGGAAGGGAGCCTCCGGATTGACGCGAATATTTCGGTCCGTCCGAGGGGAGAAACGACTCTCCGCCCCCGCATTGAGATCAAGAACATGAACTCCTTCACCTTCATGGAGCTCGCCATTGAGTCGGAGATCACCCGTCAAATCACCCTTTATCTCAACAACCCCCATAAAGAGCCAATCGATTTGATCCCTCCTGGAACCTACCGTTGGGATCCAGAAAAAAAGCAAACCGTTCTCATGAGAAGCAAAGAGAGCGCAGATGATTACCGTTATTTCCCCGAGCCTGATCTCACCCCCGTCGTCCTCACCGACGAATTCATCGATCAGTTGCGAGAGACTCTTCCTGAGCTTCCTCAAGATCGCTCCCGCAGATATATTTCAGACCTTGGGCTCACACCCTACGCCGCGACCACTTTGATCAACGAGAAAGCAATATCCGATTATTTTGAAGAAGCCCTTCGAATCTGCAGCAACGCCCGCCTCCTCTGCAACTGGATCACTGTCGAGTTTGCGGGTCGTCTGAAGGAAATGGGAAAGTCGCTCATTGACGTCCCAATTCCTCCAGCCCATGTAGGCAAGCTCGTTCAGATGATCGAGAGCGGCAAGGTGACAGGGCCGATTGCCAAATGCATTGCTGATGAGATGGCCGCCTCTCCCGGTCTTGACCCTGAAATGATCGTCGCAAAGAATCCCGACTATCAACCGATGGGCGATAGCGCCTCGATCGAGCCGATCGTCGATCAAGTTCTCGCAGCGAACCCCCAGTCAGTCTCCGACTACAGAGCGGGAAAGGAAAAAGCGTTTGGCTTCCTCGTTGGATCGGTCATGAAGCTCACTCGAGGGAAAGCCTCCCCCCAAGTGGTCAACGATCTTCTCCGGAAAAAATTACTTGGATAGATGATTGTAGTCTTTTAAAGTCGAGAGATCTTCTTCAAGAGCTGACAAATCGTTCGGATTGTCAGTTTGTAGATATTTTTTATAGTCGTTTTCTACTTTGATTTCTTGCTTAGCGATCCCTTTCTGTTTGATTTCGCTGACTGCGGCCCGAATTAAAGAGAGGCACTGATCCATGATCGGCTTCAGTTGTTTTCGATCCTCTTCGCTTCCTCTGTGGTAGCTTTGGAGCGCATTTAAAAACTTATCGGCGTTGTGATCGACCTCTTTATGATATTGCTGAATCGATGGCTCTTTTGGGAGTTCTTTTCCTTCGCCCACTTTTGTCATAATTCCCTCGTTTCCTGTTCTAATTTCAGAGCGTGATTCTTCATTCTAGAAATATTCATTGGATCTTTCGGATGTTGAAGAAACCGGGCCACATCCTCATTTAACATTTCTGCTTCTTGCTGAACCCTTCCCCCGATCTGATGGGCGGTTGAAAGGATCTTTTCCATTTTTTCTCGGATGAGGGGTTCTTTAGATCGATCAAAAAGATCGTGAAATAGAGACCTCAGCTCGCTCCCCATTTTCCGGTATAGATCCATCCCCTCTTCATCGCACACTCACCATTTTCTGTCATGAAATTTGTCTGATGCG
>CAZIML010000064.1:0-9759 GCA_964540255.1 uncultured bacterium | reverse complement strand
GTCACTGTTTTTGGATCGAGCAGCAACGTTCCCGTTTTGCCAAACGGGGCTTCTACATCGACGTCTCCTCCAAATCCAAGCTGCTCTGCCCCTGAAACCTCTACAAATCCCCCTTCGCCACTCAATAAACCGCCCCGCGCTTCAATGGTTCCCCTATAGGTGGTTCGAATATCGCTCCATACAATGACTTTACCCCCGTTTCCTTTTGTGAATGCATTGGCTTTAATTGAGACTCCCTCTTCTACAAGGGTACAATTTGCATTCAGAATTTCCTCATTTTCCCCCTGGTAATCTCCTCCTATCAATACGGTTCCTCCATTATCTCCGGAAACATCAATATTCGCCCCGTTTCGAAGATGGACATGATCTCCTAACAGATGCACCGTCCCGCTTCTCGTCATCAAACTTCCCAAGACTTCACAAATCCCCTCTTCGGCGACGAGATAAATTTCACCGCACCGCTCTTCTACCTTGGTCGCATCGATCACACCGGAACACTGAATCGCTTTTGCAAAGGCGCCGCTCTTCAGCTCGACCTTCAATCCCTCAATATGTCCGCTGTGACTCAACTCCCCTTCATCGATCGGGATCTGTATCAAAATCCGCTGACTTCCTTCCGGTCGAACCAAAATAGAACGGCCGACGCCAAGACCCACATCCTCTCCTCGAATGACTCCATCATTTCGTACATTCGGCCCAAGTAAGAAGACCTCGCCTCCCGCCTCGATGGTTCCTAAATTAACGACCTTCCCCATCGACTCGCCATGAAACAGAAACTCATTTTGAGACAAAAATTGTTCATTTGAAAGATCGAGCGATGAGGCGATGAGGCTCGCGGCATCGACTCTTCCATTCGGCCCGATGAAAACACCTTGCGGATTCACGAGAATGACTTTTCCGTTTGAGCGAAGCTCTCCAAGAATTTCGCTCCGCAAAGATCCAGTCACCCGATTCAAAACGGTATCGGCAACGCTTCCTTGCTTAAATTCAAACCTTTCCCGCTCACCAATCGAAAAATCATCCCACTCGATGATCGCATTTCCGGAACTAACGACCTGCGCACAATTCTCTAAATGCGGAGGGGTAGCCTCCCCTTGAATGAGTTTGAAACCGCTGGGTTGAGCCCCCAATTGAGAAAAACTGAAGAGCAATGCCACTGTTACCGCGTAGATGTGCACAAGACCACCGATTGAAAAAATAAATTTACCTCAACATCACTTTTTTTACTAAATCAAATTTTACACAAAATCAACATGCTAACTTTCAATCATTTATGATATTTACCTTTCTTTTGTTTGTCTAAATTTAACTTTTTGCCTTGTTAAAATTGACTGAGAAGTGGTATTTTTGAGGTAAAAAAGGATCTTATGAAAAGAGACATTGAGGCATATCTTCTGCGGTGGAAAAATCAGGAACGGTTTATGCCTCTACTTTTAAGGGGGGCAAGACAAGTAGGAAAAACCCATGTCGTTGAACGATTTGGCCGGGAGTCATTCGAGTATTTTGCTGCGATTAACTTTGAGAGAAATCCCGAATATAAAAGCTGCTTCCAAAATCTGAACCCTAAAGAGATTGTCAAATCGATTGAGCTGGTGGCTGGAGTCCCTATCCTTCCAGGAAAAACTCTTTTGTTTTTTGATGAAATTCAAGAATGCCCCCAGGCGATCATGGCTCTTCGCTACTTCAAAGAAGAGATGAGCCAGCTCCATGTGATTGGAGCAGGATCTTTGCTTGAATTTGTCCTCAATGAGCCCGATTTCAGGATGCCGGTTGGACGTGTGCAATTTGTCTACTTAAGGCCGCTCTCTTTCGGCGAATATTTGAATGCGGTGGAGCAATCCCAACTCAGAGATTATTTGCGAACTGTTCAGCTAGGCGATGAAATTCCCCAAATTGTTCATAAAAAACTCCTTTCCCTTGTACGAGAATATTTTGCACTTGGAGGGATGCCTGCTGTAATTGCCGAGTATTTAGCATCAAAAAGCTTATTGCAATCAGAGGAAATCCAAACATCGATTCTTTCCACTTATCGCAAAGATTTTGGGAAATATGCCCATCGGATGCCGCATGAACATCTACAAACCATTTTTTCAAAAGTTCCAGGATTTGTCGGCCAATGGCTGAAATACTCTACTTTAAATCCGGATGTGGCCCCTAAAACTTTAAGAAACGCCCTTCAAAAACTATGCGATGCTGGATTAGTGACATTAGTTCATGCAACTTCAGGGTCGGGTCTCCCCCTCATTTCCCATATGAATGAGAAAAAGTGTAAATATCTCTTTCTGGATATTGGTCTTGTCCAAAGATCGTGCAATCTAGGTCTCGATCTTCTTTTCAAAGAAGATCTCATTCTCATCAACAATGGAGGACTGGCTGAGCAGTTTGTCGGACAAGAGCTTCTCGCCTATATGGGTAAGGAAGAGGGGAACAACCTATTTTCCTGGGTCAGAGAAGAGAAAAGCAGCAGCGCTGAAATTGATTATTTAATAGCGGTTGAGTCACAAATCGTCCCTATTGAAGTCAAATCGGGAGCAATCGGATCGCTCCGCTCCTTAAAAATCTTCCTCGATGAAAAAAAAGTGCCTTTTGGAGTTCGGATTTCTGAAAATCCCTTTTCCTTCAACCAACGCGTTTTATCCGTCCCTTTTTATCTGATTGAACAGCTCTCTCGTTTGGTGAAATCTAAAGCCCTGTATTGATCTCCGCATTGCCGGTCAGCGTCGTCGCCATTGGAATGGCGACGCTGTTCGTTAAAAAGAGACTTCCCCCCAATGACAAAGAAGCGCCGCTCGTCAGAGTGAGCGTCGTCACTCGAGTGAGCGTTGTGCCGACTGTGGATCCGAAGGTGATCCCACCTGCCGATCCGGCTCGCAGCGTGAGAGCCTGAGCGCCCGTGACAGCTCCCGTGATGCTGATGTTGGCGCCTGCTGCAGTTAGTCCCCCGTTCGTTGAGTCGAGGGAGATTGTGGTGGTAAGCTGAGTCGTTCCGCTGATGGAAATTGCGTTGCCAGATGCAGTGAGATTGCCCCCTAAGTTGACTCCAAATGAGCTCCCCCCCGCTCCAGGAGTTCCTGTAAGACTGATCCCTTGGCTGCTGGTTAAGGCAACCCCTAAGTTGATTCCGTGCGACGAGGTGGAAGAGCCAGCAGTTCCAGTGAGTGTCATGGCTCCCGAATTGGTCGCAAACGTTCCTGCTGTGATCGAAATCCCATGAGCTGACCCAGCAGTGGCTTGCGAGGAGGCTGTGATGGTGATATTTTTGGAAGCGCCAGTCGTTGCAAAATTAAATCCAGAGACAAAGCCCACGCTTCCGCTCCCTGTTCCCCCTCGGATGAGGTTCGTGGCTATCACATTGCCCGCTGTGGAAAAAGCAGCTCCCACGTTGATTCCGTGACCATTCGTTCCCGATCCGCCTGAACAGTTCGTAAAGGTTATATCGCCTGTTGTTCCCGTTGTCCAAGTCTGCGAGATATTGACTCCAAAACAACCCGTGCCCGAGGAATTCGATCGACCGCTCAATGTCATGGTCCCCGATGAACTTGTAATTCCACTCGCTGTCCCCATGCTAATCCCGTGGACGTTATTGCCTGTAGCAGTAGCAGGCACAAGTCCGGTAACAGAAATATTGCCGCTGCTTGTAGAAGAGACGACGCCACCACTAAAAGAAACTCCGTGACTGGCCCCCGTATCCGGGGAAGCGGTTCCCGTGATACTGATAGTCCCTGTATTGCTTTGTACACTCCCAGACACCTCGACTCCACTCGAAAATTTTGCACCAGCCGTAGCCAAGCCGATCAGAGTGATCGTCCCGTTACCAGAGGCAGATACGACAGATCCAGTCCTGATTCCGACCCCCGTACCTGGGCCAACGGTGTTTGCCGTGGTGCCTGTTAAGATAATCGCTCCATTTGTCGTATTGATCTGGCCGCCTGAACCGCTCGAATGGAATACATCAACTCCATAATTCTGTATACCAGTCCCGCTCGTTGCAGTGATGTGAATATCTCCTCCCACACTGCTGACGATTTGATTGTCTAGCACGAAACCATCATTATTTCCTGAAGTCCCTGAGGCTGTAAATTCCATGGCAGTAAACCCCGTTGTTGCACTTGTACTACTAATTGGAGCATTGACAGTGAGTCTCTGTCCAGCCAATGTCAGCGTAGTCGCAGCACTCCAAGTAATTGAGTTCGAAACAATGATGTTTCCAGCATCAGCGCAGCCCGCCCAATTCGTTGCGTTCGTGCTAATCGTCACGTTGCCTAAAGCTAAATTATTTTGAATATCGGTTGTCTGAATCAAGGCAGGAGTCGGAGAGCAGGGAGTGCCGCTCGTCCCCTGGTAATTCGGAGAGGAAAAAAGAACGTTTGCAGAATTGGCCGCGGTCGAAATTGTGATGTTGATCGGATCGAGCAAAAGCTCTCCCGCTTTTCCATTTGGAGCTCTCATGTCGGCAAGGCCTCTAAAATGGAGATCTGCCCCCGAGACTTCAACCAGTCCCCCGTCGCCCCCCAAACGCCCTCCTTGAGCGCTGATCATTCCGCAGTGGTAAGTGGCTTGATCGCTCCAAAGGACCACCTTCCCTCCGTTCCCGTTTTCTAATGCATCAGCCCGTAAAAATGTTTCTTTTTCGACAAATGTGAGGCTGCTGTTTTGAATCTCTCGATTGGCTCCTTGAAAGTCTCCTCCGACGAGGATCTCTCCTCCCCCATTCCGTCCCGATACATCCACTTCAGCTCCATTGAAGAGAGCGAGTTGATCCCCCAGAATGTGAACTTTGCCCCCACTCGCAGCCAAACTTCCAGACACTTGGCAAGTCCCTTCCTCCGCAACAAGATAAATTTCGCCGCCGCACTCCTCCAACCGATTCGCATCGATCACGCCGGAACACTGAATCGCTTTTGCAAAGGCGCCGCTCTTCAACTCGATCTTTAATCCCTCAATATGTCCGCTGTGACTCAACTCCCCTTCTTCGATCGGGATCTGTATCAAAATCCGCTGACTTCCTTCCGGTCGAACCAAAATAGAACGGCCAACGCCAAGACCCACGTTCTCCCCTCGAATGACTCCATCATTTCGTACATTCGGTCCAAGTAAGAAGACCTCGCCTCCCGCCTCAATGGTTCCTAAATTAACGACCTCCCCCATCGACTCGCCGTGAAACAGAAACTCATTCGGGGACAAAAATTGTTCATTTGAAAGATCGAGCGATGAGGCGATGAGACCCGCAGTATCGACTCTTCCATTCGGGCCGATGAAAACACCTTGGGGATTTACGAGAATGACTTTTCCATTCGAATGGAGTTCACCGAGGATTTCGCTTCGAAGAGATCCCGTCACACGATTTAAAACAGTATCGGCAACACTTCCTTGCTTAAATTCAAATCTTTCCCGTTCACCAATTGAAAAATCCTCCCACTCGATGATCGCATTTCCAGAACTAATGATTTGCGCACAACTCTCTAAATGCGGGGAGGCAGCCTCTCCTTGAATGAGTTTGAAGCCGTTTGGTTGAGAAAATAGAGGGGACAAGCAAGTGAGTAAAATCACTGTTTTTGCGCAAATCTGCATGGACTCACCGATTAAAAATATAAGTTTATTGAACCGGTTCTTTTTCAGCTACGCAAATCAGGTTATTTCTGGCTATAACGGATGGTGATGATTCCCCCTAAGATAACGGCACAGATTCCGATCAAAGTGAAGGGGTCGAGAACCTTTCCCCAATAAAGAAAATCGGCCAAAACGCCGAAAACAACCGAAAAGTAGATCATTGGAGAGACGGAGCGGGCAGGAGCTTTGGCAAGCGCCATCGTGTTGAACCAATAGTAAATGATCCCAAATAGGCCCACTAGAAATAAGAGAAGGTAGGCCCCTGGCTCCACTTCATGAGGGATGAAAGGGAGGAGGAGTCCCATGATAAGGATCCCGATGAGGTGGTTATAGAAAAGGATTTGAATCACCGGAGTTGTTTTAGTTAAAGCGCGAACGAGTACGATTGCGATCGAAGCCGTGCAACCAGAGAGAAATGCAATTCCCGAAGCAAGTTCCATGAGGGCAGCACCAGGCTTGAGAACAAAAACAACACCGATGAACCCCAAAACAATCCCAAACCAAGCCTTTTTAGGTGTATGGATCCGATAGAAAAACCAAACAACGATCGGAACAAAGAGAGGATAGGTGCTATTCAATAAGATCGCATTCGCGAGGGGAATATAGCTCAAGGCATAGAAAAATCCGCCGATTGAGAGAAGAGTAAAAAAGCTCCGTGTGAATAACTGCTTCGGCTGGCTCGTGATGATCGCTTGAGCGGGATTTTTGAGGACCCAAGGGAGGATCAAGATCATCCCGACGGTGAAGCGGGCAAAGAGGGAGACTCCCGTAGAGGCTCGGTCCCCAATCAGCTTCACCATGAAGCCCATGAGAGCGAGAGACAGAGCGGCGAGCAGCCCATAAGCAACGCCGCTCGGCAAGTGCTGCTCATGCAGGGGCTTTGGATCAGGGGAAGGGACCATCCCTCCCATTTAACAAATGAGGAGCAATACCTCAAGCAAAAGACTTAGTACTGGGCGTTATCACTCGGTAGTTCTGGCCTGATCGATCCAGTAATGAAAGAATTCCTTAGACCAAGTTCGTTGAATCGTTTCTTGGTCGCGAACAAAATTAATGATATCCTGGACGGCGGCAGAAATATCCAATCGATCAATCCGTTCTTTCGCCATTTTCAAAAATTCTGCTCGGGTTAGAACTGTTTCAACTCCATAGAGCTTTGAAAAAACCCGGAGATTTAATGACGTTCCTTTTCGGATAAACCAAACAAGATCATACCAATCTCGTCCCTTCACTCTTCCTTTCCAAACGCGAAAAAGGGCCGCATGCATTTTGCCCGCAAAAAGAAATTCTTCATTGACACACTTGATCGAAATTGCAACAGGTTGAGAAAGAAATTTTTCTTCACAGATAAATTGTACAGCGGGCTCAGTATCAATCTCAATTTTCACACGGATTAACGTTTCGGGATGTACCCCCTTTAACAAGTCTGAGTGAACACCAATTTTCAATTGTTCCTGAACAGTTGGAGTCTTCAAGAACGCCGATTTAACGGGGGTTTGTATCTTTTTTTCTATTTCCATAAAAGAGACTTCAAAACCGTAGGAAGCAAGCTCTGTTTTGATCGCCTCTCCATATGGAGCCCAACTCCAACGGGGGTTCGGCGCAAGGAGCGTAAAATCAAGATTTTCCGAAAAACGCTCGAGATGATAAAAAATTCGGAGGGCAGTTCCTCCATAAATGGAAGGGGGTGGGAGGGGTGTATTTTTAGGAGGAATTCATCGACTGGGCAGCAAAGAATGTCTCGCTTTAACACCTTGCTACACTTGATGCCAAAAACGGTCTAAAATTTGCAACTAGGGTCTCAAAAAACGCAACTCGTTGTTAATAAAACGTATAGGTGATCCCAGTCACTTGGTTGGGGGCCACGATGACCGAGTAGGAGCTCGACGAGTTATTCCCGCAAAAATAGGTAACCAGCATTAGCGTCCCGTTGGAGCTGGGAACCAGAGTCACTCCTTGAACATAGGAAATCGTCCCTGAATTGCTGATCCCATTGGTCGAGCCTGTACATGAAATAGCCCCGTAGGAGCCAGTAAGGGTCGTCTGAACGAGAATATTCGTGATCGTATAGGGAACCACTTTCGAAAGGTTCGCCACCACCCATTGGATGTCAGCAGCCCGCTTCGAGGGCTCGATTGAATAATAGGGGAGAACTCCAGAAACAGTATTGGATCCAAATGTTTGGGATGAATTGAACGTTTGGGGGAGCGGGTTATAGACGATTTCTACAATCTGCTCCACAGGAATGACCACATAAGTGGTCGTGGCATTGTTGGTCGCATAACCGACAATAAAAATGGTGTAATTCGTCGCTGGCGTGATGCTTTGTACGTTGAAATAGAGCTTGGAGGATGTTTGAAGCGCAACTCCTGTATAAATCGAATTGCCCGTGTTCAAATAGGTGAACGTTTTAACTAGATCAAATCCTCGCTGTGGCAAATCGATCGGATAAACTGAAGTGGATGAGATTCCGTTTGCAATCAGAAATGATGAACTTTGGCCAAAAAGACCCACGCAGACCGCTAAAAAGAAAAACCGCATAAATGCCCCCCATTAAAGATGAGGAGGGATTCTAACAATTTTTTGACAATTTACGCAATCGCCCAGTTTCGTAGCTGGTCGTTTTTTATCTTTAGGGTTTGGATCTTTTTGTTCGATTCTACAATGTGGTTCATGATTAGGTCTAACTTATGATTCAAAGACCCACTATGTTCCGGCAATCGGGTTGCGGCAAAACATTCCTCAATTCCACTCTTGAATTTTTGTTCGTATTGACGCGCGTTCACTCTCTTCAGTTGAACGATTCGCTCCATTCTCTCAACATCGGTTTCATTTTGAGGAGGAAGAACTGGGGACTTCTTTTTTGTTCGCGCAACCAAACTGACCTCAGGGATGGCAAAGGGCTCCATCAACTCTCCCAGATGGGCTGCGGGTTCGGAAATTCTATTTTCTAAATTTCTGTTTGCTTTCTCTAATCCTTCGATAATTTGTGGAAATTGAGCAATTCTATTTGCGATCAGTTTGAGCTGTTCAATTAAGGTGTAAATTCTATGATTGATCCCAATGAGTGTTGCACACTGACTGATTTTATTTTTTTGTTCATCCCGGTATTTTTTTGTGGAGGGGGCAGATGGGGCAGAATCAATCGGCGATGGAGGTCGGACCGGCGGGATCGGTTCGATCAGAGGCAAAGGGGACAACGGCGGCCCTAGCGCCATCGTCAAATCAACCCCATAAACGGCCTCTTCGACACGCCCGTCGACTTCAAGCCGAGCTGCCCTTTCTCGCTCCATGGCGGCCCGAACTAAATAGGTGATCTCTTTTAAATCATGCTCTGTAGGTAATATAGACATACAACTCTCTTATTTTAATTTAAATATTAGTCTCTCAACGCTTTATTCCGATCTGACAAAGACTGAACCTGACTTGTTAATGTAGGAATGAATTTACAGATTATTTTCAATTTCTCAATTTCATAGTATTGTCCCCTTCCAAGAGGGAAACCGCTTTGTTTTACATATCTGAAACACTCATCTATTGCAGCATTTCGGTTTACCCGATGGTTTTTTGCTGACTGCTGCCTTTTCTCTTTGTCCGATATCGCTCGAGCAAAAACACGGCGCTTTGCGGGATTTGATGGGATTCCGTGAGAAGCTTCTTCAGGACTAGTCATTCCGTGCAGCTTATGCATCAGCTCTTTCATCTTCCGAGCCACCTGAACCATTCTCGAGGGGCGTCGTCCTAACCCGGGTTCGTTTCTAATATCAAGGAGGCGGCAACACTCTTTCTCAATTTGACTTTTTTCTCTCTGAAGCTCAGTCGTGTATTCGGTGTGACGTTGGACGCTCCGATTGGTTCTTGGCCACTTCGTCGACGTCTTTCGCAGACCTGTCGTTCGGCTCGCCTTTTCCCCCTCTACCTCCATTTCACTGATGACAGACAAGTCATAGGCTGGAGTAAAAAGATGTTTGCGATTTTCCTCCGCATCTTTTTTCATAGCATCAAAAGCTTCCATAGCAGCCAGCTCAACCGGAGAAACCGACGAACTCACATCATCCGAAGCGTCTAGATAATCAGATTGCCAAAACAACTGGCTCGGATTTATAGAAAAAGACATAACACCTCAATTTTTATTAAGTTTAAAAACGT
>CAZIML010000063.1:1041-9867 GCA_964540255.1 uncultured bacterium | reverse complement strand
AAGAGCTATTGTGGCAAACGGGAGCCATTTCGCTTGCGATTTCGACTAAAATCCCATTTGCATCTCTTACGTAAGCCACTCTTTGGCCCCAAGGTTTATTTTCGGCGGGAGCCACTAATTCGGCCCCTTTTTTCAGAGCTCGATCCAACGATTTTTCTACATCTTTTGCAGTGAAAGAGATTTCGCAGCCCGGCAATTCTTTCCGATTGAATTCTCTGAAGCCCTGCGGCAGATTTTGTTTTGCCAGTTCGATCGAAGCGAACCCTAGAGCGGTCGTCCCCGTATCGAGCTGTCCGTAGCTTCCGCTTGGGTCGATGAACATTCTTTCCAAACCGAATGCGTTTTCGAAGAACTCGATTGTCGCCTCGACATCTTTAACGTAAAAGATCACCGTTCCTAACTGATTCATAAAGCCTCCACCCTTTTTTTCTGTCTAAAATACACTGGCACGCCGCTCAAAACGAAGAGAGCGCACATAACGATATTCCACACCGATCCAAAAATCAACACCCAGCCGCAAAACAGGCAAGCCCCCACACCTACTGCTCTGTGCCAACCTTTTTGCCCGCCCATTTTCAGATAAGCCAAGCCGCACATCAAGTAGATTAGAACGAAAGCCGTCACGGACAGATCGATGATTAGATTCAACTGTGTTAAAATATTTGGCGTCAGAGTCATGATCAAAATGGGCACAGTGCATCCGAGAGCGATCATGAGCCCCATATAAGGAGCCCCCGCCCCGTTTACCCGTCCGAACAACCGGGGGAACAAGCCATCCCTAGACGCCTCCAGAGCGATCTGGCCGCTCGTCAAGACCCATGCATTCAGCGTCCCCACGCAAGCCACGAAAGCCACCCCTGCGATCGCCACATCCCAGCCCCCGCCGAACAGCACCCTTGTCGCATCGACATACGGAGCCTGGCTTTTCATCAACACCTCGGGAGGGACCACTCCCATCACCCCGAAGCTATTGAGGAAGTAGATCAGTCCCACCACCACCGTACCTAGAACCACCGCTCTCGGCACAACCTTCGTTGGGTTTTCGATCACACCGGCGCTGGTCGTCGCAGTTTCCAGTCCCACGAAGCCCCAGAAAGTCATCAACGTCGCCGCGTTCAAAGGCCCCAACACCTCTCCCCCTCCGAAAGTGAAGTACTCCCTCTTCAGGCAAAACAAAGCGGCCACGGGGATAACCACCAAAGGCAAGCATTTCATCACTGTCAAAAAGACCTCCAACCCACCCGCGATTCCCGCTCCTCTCATATTGAGCAAAGTCACCCCGCAGATCAGCCCCACCTCCAGTGCCAAAACCACCATCGGCTCCCTCACCCCGATCAGCGGCGACAAGTAGCCGATCGCCGCCACGATCACAGCAATGCTGCTCACCCATGAGATCAGCCAGTAGGTCCAAGCCGTATAGAAAGCCCATCTAGGGCCGAAAGCCCTCTCCACATACACGTGGGGCCCACCCCCCTTAGCCACCCGCATGCTCAATTGAGCGAACACCAGTGCCAGCAAAATGGCCCCTACCCCCGACACTCCCCAACCCAGCAAGCTCACTGGCCCCAGAGCCGCCATGCTTGCCGGCAATAAAAAGACCCCTGAGCCGATCTGGCTCCCGATCACCAGCGAGACCACCGACCGAAACTTTAATTTTTTTTCCATACAACCCTTTAAAAAGGGATCTATTCTATCTAAGAGAGTGTCTAAGAATCAAGGGTACGGCGAGTTTTAGGATTATTTTGGCCGATTTATCAGCACAACCCTGGGTTGATCCATCAGAGGACCGGCCCTCAATAAGGCGCCCCCCTCACAATCCCCAATAAGCGATCCCAACCGCAGCGGCAACGCCCACAGTTTTGGCAGTTGTACTCATCTGAAGACCCTCCACCCTCCTGACCACCTGCGTGAAAAAAATTTTTGTCATTAACTTACCGCTCCAAAAAATCATCGACGGAATATATGAGTTAATAGTTCCAGAAGGTTGAACGCCCCCACTGTAGAGCGCTTCAACGACCTTCATTTGTTCATTTGAAAAAGCACTCATCATCGCAATATCTTTATATGTTTTGTGAATACGATCAAAGGAAGGCGATTCAATGAGAGCAATCAGAGCCCATGGATCTTTAGAATTGTCAGGATTCCTCAAGATGAGACATATTTCTAGATCCATGGTATCTATATCGCAAGCTCTTGCCGATCGGAGCAAAGCTTTCACGATCCTATCGTAACCCGACGTATATGCATGATGAAATGCGATTCCCAGAGTACGGCTTGGAACATCATTGAATCGAGGCGATTGAGTGAAAATATTTAAAGCCCTGATATCATTGGCCTGGACGATGAATATGAATGCCTTATCTAAATCATTCACTGAGAGATCGATCGCTCTTTCCGAATCGAGGATCGCCTTAAAAGCACCCATTTTACCCAATCTAGCTGTCCTTAGAAAAGTCTCATTGAGCTTATCAGAAGAAATATGATGAGCTCGAGAAGATTTGAGTAAGACCTTCATGACTTCAACGGAGTCTCTCTCCCCCGCATTACAAAAAACACGACCCAACGATCGATCTGTTATGCGATTGAAATAGGGAGATTCGATGACATCGTTCAATAGTTCGATGTTGCCTCCCCCAGCTGCTGCCAACCATGGTACATGAAACCCTTCAGGTGAATCGAACTCCTGGAGCAGGGGCGATTCGGAGAGCTTTTTAAGAAGGATCTCATTCCCCGTATTATAGGCTCGAATGGTTACCTTTCCGAATAACCTTGAATCAAGGTGTCTGAGAAGAGCGAATTCGGGGGGGAATTTAGCAACTAAAGTCTCTGCAATCTCATCTGAAGGCAAATCAGTAATTTGAGCTAATACCTTTCGATGACCCCGTATCCATTTTTGAATTTCATCCTTTTTCTCCAATGGGGGCAGCTCAACATCGAGGCTCTTCAAGAATTGAGCGATATTGCCATTGTATTTTGCCAGGAGCTCAAAGAATGAAATGAGGTTTTGCGCCTTGATTTCTTGGATGGATCGACACATTTGGCTCAACGATTCGTAACTTTCTCTTTCCGGCCTGAACCGAGAGTTTTCAAAGCGATCGCTGATGAGCCATTCATGATCTTGAATGTATCCTTCGACTTTCTCAAGAACTTTGTGACAGGAGTCTCTGGGCGACATCTCTGGGTCGTTTGATTCTGCAAGGTAGAGGGGAAAAAAGTCATCATCAGGGCGTTTTTCCCACTCCTTCAATCTGAGCTTAAACCCCCTTTCGTAGGATTGCCTCCATGATTGTGATACAATTGGAACCCCGTTATCCCTGCCCAAAAAACCAATGACTAAGTCCTGGCAAACCTTAGGAATCCCTGATAGGCTCATAGATCAATCCAATTACATAAAATGTGACCCAACAACTATACGCCGCTCCCGATTTTAGATCCATTGCATAAAAGCACTAGACATCTGGGCCGCATGCCCCTTCCAGGGGGGGATATAAAACTATTTTCCATCACCCCCATTTTTATATCGTCCTTGATGTTGGCGGCGCGGCGTGCGTTGATGCCATTTCTCTCACTCAAGTTGGGTATGAAGGAACCCTTGCAACTCAAATCAGTTTACGAGAACCTCAAGCAAATAACCTTGATCGGTCATAGAGATATAGAGCTATGTTCCCGAATATCGGATAAGTAGCAACAGCTCCTCTCACAACATGAGCCAACCCATTGACGAGCGTGAACTGACGATTTTTTTGCGAACACACACCCACAAGCACTTCAATAGGAATGACTAGCAACCCAATTACAGCTTGAATGAACCCGAAAGCGATTCTAGCGATTCCGGTGATTGTGCTCACCAGAGGGATGTAGTCGAGCTGATTGAGAAAGGAGGACTGAGAGCCATGTGAACTCCATGCATTCGGTCCAAAGTCATCGCAGTAGTCGTCAAATTCTGAATTAATTTCCATGATGAACCATTTTAATAAGATTTCGGGTGTTTTAATAAGTCTTCAATGACCTCACGATATGTATCGTAGATTGGATCAAAGAGTTTTCTTCCATTGCGGAGGAATTTTTTCATCGCCTCTGATTTATAGAAGCCGATCAACATTTTGATTTGCTTGTAGAAGCTGATTAAAAGCATAATTTCGTCGTGTGTGAAGACCTCATCGAAAGGGATGAGTAAACGTTCTGATTCGTTTTGGATCCGCTCTGTTACCAAGGACGCGACCTCATCAATCCCCCTCTGATTTGCGGTGAGGATCGTTTGCTGAACAAACATTGTGATATTTGGCTCTAAGAGTTCTCTTTGCGCAGTCATCAACCGAATGAGTTCAGCGATATCTTTTTTCTTAGCTCTATCTTTTTTTGAAGGACTCGCCATAGTTTTGCCTAAAATTTCACAGGTCCCCTTAGAAAGAGACTGGCAAGAAGATAACACACTACCCGGGAATTAAAACTAGGGTATGAAATACCCTATTTAAGAAATTTGAGCCCTCAAGTGAGAAGAGAAAAACCCGAGGTTGAAATCTCTCTAAACTTCTCGAGCAGCTCCAATTTGGACCTTGAAACCGTTTTTTCCTTCAGTCTTTCTATTCGGTGTTCAATGGTCCGTTTTGAGCGTGACATTTCGGCAGCGATTCGGCTCGCTGAATATCCCGTCGCCAATCTTTTGACAATCTCCACTTCTATTTGAGAAAACGAAGCGCCAGTTTCGACCCCGATCTTTTTGAGAAACCTCTCCCTGGAAGAAAGAGAGAGAGGTTCAACTCCGCAAGGAGAGTTGAATAAAGGGCCAATCAAACCAACTAGATCGATCAAATTATCCTCTAAACATGTGAATATCAACCGATTGTTCTCTCGAAATTTTTTCATGAACAGTCTTAACAAGTTGATTTCATTTACAAAAAAGGACATTTGAAAATCATTCGAAGAAAAGGAAGAGAATCCGTAGGCCTCTATTCCATCGGGAACCTGATTTACGATTTGGAATTCACTATTAAAGCCTGAGCTAAAAAGCCTTGAACCCACCTCCGCTTCATGCTTCAGTATATAAATACCTGGATGAAGGAGTTTAGGATTTCTGAGATACGGATGAGTCAAATAAAGTTTTTCTCCCCCGTAGTATTCACACCAGCCGATATGGTTATCAAAAAAACCGAACCGGCCATCATTTCGAATCTTATAGTACCAGAAATGGTTGAGATTGAAGCAATCAAACAATGGCTTGCAAGCCTGTTTAATTCGATCATTGTATTTAAGGGACACATCTCTGACTAAATCAAGGTACATTTGACTACACACCGGCGAATTGGTAAGCCATATCGACCACTTTTTGAGCTGCCAAGCCGATTTCGGCGCCGATTACAGTAGGCCCTCCATTCGTCGCCACATTAGCGAAGTGAACGAACTCATCTACATAGACGTTTCTCATTTCCATCCTCACATCGGTCTGTTCTTTGGCAATAATAGAAAAGGTTTCTCCGGGGCCATCTACCTGTCTTAACGAATCGCTGCTAACAACTCTCGCCTCGCTTCCGATGACCTCGAACCCATTGTAGTAAGGTCTTTCGAAACCGCACTCGAAGCTCACGGTAGCTCCCCCGCTCAATCTTCCCTGAAAAGAGGCCATCCGTTCCGCCCCCGGTCCCCCGATCATCCTCGCCTCAACGATTTCCTCGCCTGTTACAAAGTGGATCAGATCGATCAAGTGGATTCCGATCTCCTGTAGAGCGCCTCCCCCCATTCCCTCTTTCAGTCTCCAATTCCCCTCAGGGATCGTCTGCGAATAATAAAAAGCTCTAAGATGGATCAACCGTCCAAGCCGTCCCCCTTTCAACAATTCCCTGGCTCTTAAAACGGCCTCTTTAAACCGCATTTGATGTCCCACGCAAAGAAGAACCCCTCTTTGTTCGAACTCCCCGATCATTCGCCTCGCTGATTCGGCCGACGTGGAGAGAGGCTTTTCGCAGAGGGTAGGTTTTCCAGCCTTTGCGCAAGCGATTGCGTCCTCTTCGTGCAAAAAATTTGGCGACGCCACGTGAACCGCCTCGACCTCTTTGCAACTTAGCAGTTCCTCTCTTGTCCCGACCCCATGGGGGATCCCGAACTCATCAGCGATCCTCTTCGCTTTTTCCACATTTCTATTTTGGACACAGACGATCTTAATTCCCTCCATCAATTTGACCATTGGTAAAACCCTCCGGAGCAAAAACCCCCCGCACCCCAGTACCCCCATTCTCAGCGGAAACTTCTTCAAATCGCGCATAAAACCCCTCACCCCAATTCAATGTCTATCCATCGTTTAGTCAATCACACAAGAACACAATATACTACTGTCCCGAGCACTCTTTCAGCAACAAAAGTAAATCGCCCTCAAAAAATCCCTGGACGAAAATCAAAACAAAAAATAATCTACCCTTCATTTTACTGAGGGGCTATGAAATCTACATTCTCGTTATTTTTTTTCTTTGCCGCGTTCTGCTTGACAGGACAGGAGATCGAATCCTCGATTGCGGACCAAGTGTGTGAGATGCTATGGGCAGATCAGAAGCTCAGACTGGAATGGATAAAAACAACAGCCCCCGGTATAAAGGATGAAATCGCTTTAAAGATTCGTCGCCAAGAAAAAACTCATACACAGCGGCTTAAAAGCATTATTTTCTCCACCAAACTCCCTTACGACGAGATTCCTATCATTGTGAAGCTCATTCTCCGTTCATCCGATCTCACCTTTCAGAAAGAGGCGCTCCAAACTATTTTAGCAATTGAAGATCGACCGCAAACGGAATACATTTTTCAATTAGAGGATCGGATTTTGCTGCGCCAAAATCTACCTCAGAGGTACGGAACACATCTTTACTTTAAGAATGGCTCATACACTCCCTATCCTATCGAGAACGAGAACAACATAGACTCATTGAGAAGGGAGTTGAATTGTTTCCCCATGGAGACATACATTCAAGCAATTCGGAACCTAGTTCAGGCAATTGAGATGAAAGACGCAATCAATCTTCGTAAGCTCATTTTCAACTTTGAGCATGGTTTTTTTGGCAATCCAAGGGACTATCTTTACTTTACGATCATGCTAAAAGAAAATCCCTTTCCTGATAAAACTCGGTTTAATCGCTGGTCGTTTCTTTTCCGGGACGAGGACCCATTGAATGACTATGAGATCCCGCCTACCCTTACAAGCATCGCCTTTGACCATCCGGCTCATGGAGCTATTAAAACTCTGAGCTTATTGGGCTGGGATTTTGAGCTAGAAGAAGTGGATATGAGCGATGACGATGATGAGGAGGAGAAGAGTAGTCTAGCAATGGTTTACCGCGCCCCCTCTAAGCCAACGCCCTTTTTTCTCGCTGATTACGAATGCGCAGTTTTTTTAGTACCTCGAGAAAAGTTCCAGCCTCCATCGTATGACAATAAGGTTTTTACCCAGGTGTATACTTCTTCAGAAAAGATCGAGCCAGTCGCTCAATTTCTCTGTACTTCGTTCCTCGAACCACTATCAACACTGGGCACTCCAGTTGTATTCAAGAGCGCTTACCGATCATTAATGAGGAGCCGTCCCCTAACTTTTGGAGAAACGATGCTTTGCGATCTCTTATTTGACATAACGCTAGAAAACGAGAATTTTGAGAATACCGACTAACACACAATGGATTGTCTAGACATACGGACTGAATTTATAAACAAACGCAATCCTATAAATGAGGGAAAGCATACAGTGGTAATCCCTCTCGCAAGAATAAGGCATGAAATACACGAAATGTTGGTAGAATATGGTAAGATTGAGTAATCCCAAAAGGAGAATGCTCTCCTTAGACGACTTAGAAACATATCCAGTCTGGACGTGGGACAATGAGCATGAGGGACTATTGCCGATTTCTGATGATATGCCCGCTCCGGAAGATTACGAAGCATTATTTATCAAATCAAATTTCAAAACAAACAATCACACATTTCAAGGATACATTGTTATGGATGTTATCGTGTATGCTTTTGGCATATTCATCCAAAATAAGCTCTTCGCAATTAATCTGGGACTTACCAAGCTGACAAATGACACATTGAAAGAAATTTTTCAAGAGATGAAATGTGAACCTTTTGATTTCTTTCCCATTTTCTTCAAATCGAGCGTTCATCTAAAAGAAAAAAAAGAACTATCTGGCACATTAATCATGAAAAATGAAAAACAACAAGATCATTGCAAATGAACACAAACAGAGAAATTAGGACCGTTATATTAGAACGGAAACATTTTCACTGCTATCCAGCATGGACTTGGAGCGACGGTATGGAAAGCGTAATTCCCGTAACTGAAATTCATCCAACAATTGAGCGATATGTTGATTTATTTATTAAGGCGAAATTTTTCACTTCGGTCCATGTATTTGATGGATATTTAATGGGCAAGAAATATTTTTATGGATTTGCCCTTTTCATCAATGGTAAAAAATTCATGTTCAATAAAAATCTGAAAACGATCAATCAACAAAACTTATCAGCTCTATCTCAACAATTACGCTCAGAACATTTCATATTATTTCCATTACAATATCGGTCCGAAGTTACGTTTCATGGAAATTGCAAGATAGAGGGAACTTTAGAAATGGACGTTTAGTCGAATTGCCCCCATCATCCGCCGCATTTGACATTGATAAATCTTCTACCAGAAGTTACCTGAATAGAATTGTGCCTCAAATAAAGGAATGTGGAAAAATTGAATAAAAAAAGATCCTTCATGAATCAGATTTCAATTCACATCCTATTTGGATTTGGGACGAAACGAATGAATACAGGGTGCCATTTAGCAACAAAAAGGAAATCACC
>CAZIML010000063.1:0-1031 GCA_964540255.1 uncultured bacterium | reverse complement strand
TGCGACATTTTTCATTAAAGCAAAATTTACTACTAACCAACATCAATTTAATGGTTATTTAGTCGGAAACATAACGTTTTTTGCTTTTTCAATATATGCAAACCAACAAACATTAGCATTTAACCTTCATTCCCATTCATTAAATTCATCAAATATTGAAAAACTATTCCAAATTTTGAAGTGCAAACCGTTTGATTTTTTTCCTATTTATTTTGAATCAGATGTGAGACCAGCAGGCGGGGATAAAATTTCAGGATTTTTAAGAGAACGAAGCTTAAAATGTGATTAGATATGGCAACAAGATTGAGTAATCCGCACAGAAACACGCTGACGAAAGAAGATTTACAAAAATTCCATGTCTGGGTTTGGGACGACGAAAATCTAGGTTTGCTTCCCATATCTGACTCTAAGTTCACAACCGACTACGGTGTGCCATTCATTAAAGCCTCATTCCATTCCAAGCACCACTCATTCGATGGTGTTTTGATAGGTTTTAATCCATTCAATGCTTTTGAAATATTTATCAATAATACTATAGTCGGGTTTAACGTCAACCTCACCTCATTTTTACACACAAACCTCAAAGAGGTTTTCACACTATTAGATTGCGAACCATATTCTTTTTTCCCACTTGAGTATTCATCCCCAGTCAACATGCCTGATGGGACTCGTATTGCCGGGCAATTCGTTCTTAGAAATGAAAAGCTTGTTGGGGTGACATTTTAACTTTGGCCAGTCCTGGATAACGATTGACTGAAAATAAAATTTCACTTTAAGATCTCAACTCTCAAAAAAAGGAGTGAGTTATGTATATCGACGCAGTAACATCAGATGATGTGGACGATCTATACAGCAGCAACCACATAGGGTCCCAGGGACAAACATGGAACGGAAGGGAAGTGGAAGAATTAACGGAGACCAACCTTCAGCCTAACTTTGCAGCATACTTAAAAGAAATTAAACCCATGATGAGTGGCGGCAATATCAGCGGTGGTTTAAGCTACTCAGAAAGGGAAGGCCTAAAAGTTGAG
>CAZIML010000062.1:0-9930 GCA_964540255.1 uncultured bacterium | reverse complement strand
AGAGGCCTAAGGCTTTCATTGCGGAAAATGTTAAAGGGATTATAAGCGCGAATCAAGGGGAAGCAATAAAGCAGATCGTTAGCGACTTTGCTTCGATTAAGCCCGGCTATACATTGAGCATCAAGCTTTACAATTTTGCAGATTACGGAGTTCCCCAATTCAGGGAAAGGGTGCTGATTGTTGGAGTCAGAAATGATACGGGGTTTGATTTTCAGCATCCTAAACCAACGCATGGACCAAAGGCTGGAAAGCCTTATTTCACTGCGGGGATGGCCTTACAAGGGGCAGAGCTTGTAGCGGATAACAATGAGCATATGAAAATTATGCCGAGGACCAAAGAAATTCTCAGGAAGATTCCTGAGGGGGGGAATTTTACAAGTATTCCTCAAGACGATCCTCACTATGTAAAAGGAATGATTAGCCATGTTTACCGTAGAGTGAATCGGAATGAACCCTCGAAAACACTGATAGCTTCAGGCGGAGGGGGGACGTGGGGATATCATTTTGAGGAAGCAAGGGCTCTAACAAATAGAGAACGGGCTCGGCTTCAATCTTTTCCCGATGATTTCAAGTTTGTTGGATCATTTGGGGAAATACGAAGGCAGATCGGCAATGCAGTTCCACCGGAAGGTATAAGGCTTTTGGCAAGGAATCTTAAGCAGCTTTTCATCGGGGGTTATAAAGCGATCAATCTTTACGAAAAGAGTAAAGAGCTGAATGCGATGCCTATAAAGAAGCGGATATTGATAGACTATTATGAGACTACTTTTAACAAGGAAAAAACCACTTCAACTCAAGCAGGATGAGTTCTTTGATGCATTTGAAGAATATTCAAATTCCGCACAATCAATTGACATCTCAACTGGATATGTCTCAGTTGAATCTATCCGCTTTCTCTTAGAAAATGTCAAAGCTTCGACGCTCCCGCATATAGACCTTGCGATTGGAATGCATGCTTTCGATGGCTTTACAAAGACCCAATATGACGCAGCAATGAATCTCGCTGACGAATTGAAAAAATCTAATACCGGATCTGCTAGCATCTGCATCTCGTTCCCATTCCACGGAAAAATTTTTGCCTTTCATAAGAACGGCAAGCCATTTGCAGCGATTATCGGCTCCTCCAATTTATCCGGACTCTGTCCAGGATCCCCAAATGTGGAAGTTGATGCAGCAATTGAAGATCCGAAATTCTTGGAAGAGCTTTCTGCGTTTCAAAAGCAGCTTCGAGGGAAAGCATGTGAACCCCTTGAAAATTGGAATCCTAAACGATTCATTCAGAACAATGTGCTTGTTGGAGCAGAAAGACTTAACCCAAAAGAAGCTGGGAAGTTTTGGAGCTTGAAACAGTTAACTGAATTCTCTATCCCTTTAAAGGCGGAGTTAAAAAGCAACCTTAATGCCTGTTTTGGAAAGGGAAGAGAGAATAAAAGAAAAAAGCTGATCAGGCCGAGACCCTGGTATGAGGTTGAGCTAGTTGTGCCCTCTATAATCACTGCTTTGCCGGAATATCCTAGGCAGCAATCGTTTAAAACTATCACTGATGACGGGTGGTCCTTCAACTGTAAGACTAGCGGTGATTATTCAAAAAACTTTAGATCAGAAAATGACCTGAGTATTTTGGGAACTTGGATTAAGGGCCGGCTCGAATCTGCCGGGCTGCTAAAAATAGGCGAGCTGGTAAATGAAGACATGCTTCGCAGATACGGGAAAGACCATATCAAACTAATCAAAACCGAAGATCCGGAGATTTGGCTCTTAGAATTTGATTCAACCAAAGAATGAATAAATTATGACTAAATATTTTAAAGAGTTCATTAAAAGATGGGAAGAAAACCACCCTGGGCAAGCGGATGGGATAATGAATTCCTCAACAGAATTTGTTAGCAAACTCTTAGATTCATTCTCATACAAGGGTTGTCTTAAAGCTCTGCTCCTTGGCCAGGTTCAAAGCGGCAAGACCAGCCAAATGCTTAGCGCTATCAGTCTTCTGGCGGACAAAGGAATCAAACTTTTCATTCTGCTCACTTCTGATATGACCAATCTTCAGTCCCAAACTTTTAAACGGGCGCTAAGATTTCTCCCCAGTGAATTTTGCAAGTGTAATGAAGCAGATGAGGTACGATTTAGGGAAGAAAATCTCCGGACGCCCACTTTAATTGTTCTGAAAAAGAATTCAAAAGTCTTAAAAAGTTGGAAGAGCATCCTTCAATCAACAGATCAATCAAAGTACGAAACCATGGTCATTCTCGACGATGAAGCTGATGCAGCAAGCCTTAATACAAAAGTTAATCAAAAAAAAATCAGCACAATTAATCGGCTTCTTTCAGATATTTCATCCATACCTCCTAACAGCATTTATGTGCAGGTTACAGCCACTCCCCAAGCAGTCTTGCTGCAAGCGAAAGATTCAGGATGGAGGCCATCAGTTGTGCATACGTTTCCACCGGGTCCCGCATATCGAGGAGGAGCATTTTTTTATGGTGAAAACTCAAGATGCATTAGGACGGTTGATGAAGATGAATCAAAGGCGCTGCTGGGAAGCGATGAAATCCCATTAGGCCTTAGGCAATCGCTTTCAACCTTCTTAATTAATAGTATTTATCTGGTAGATATTCAAAAAAAACCAGCCTGCAATTTTCTCATTCATCCCGGTCAAAAAACTGACCATCATTCAAAAACAGAGAAGAAGATTGCAAGGCTTTTAAAGGAAGCTCAGTCAGGATCAGAGTTGCTTAGATCTGATCTTTACCATGCCTATGAAGATATTCGCCAAACATGTAAGAAGCTTCCAAACTTCGATTACTTTTGGGAAGCTCTTCCAAAAATAATAGAAAGCATCCAGGTCCAAGTTCTTAATTCGATCACACCGGAAGAAGTTAACTATGAGAAGGGAATAAATATACTCATAGGGGGAAATGCCACGGGAAGAGGAATTACATTTGACGGATTGCAAGTAGTTTATTATTGCAGAGAGTCCAAGGTTCCCCAAGCAGATACCCTTTGGCAGCATTCTCGAATATTTGGATACGATCGCGTAACGGAATGTTGCAGGCTTTTCCTCCCCCCTAAATTACTACAAATTTTCCGTCGCCTTAATGAAGCTAATGATGCTTTATTTGCTGTTCTCAAAGGCGGTGCCATTGATGAAATCTCAATTTTGCAACCCGAAGGTGTAGTCTCAACTCGAAAGAGCGTAATCAATCAGAAAAGATTTATCAATATTGTAGGGGATACCAACTATGACATAGGAAGCGCAGATCATAGAAACACCGCTTCTATTGATGAGATCATTGGAAATACCGATCAGGATAGAGAAATATCCTTAGCCTCCGTACTTCAAACACTTAAACTCGTAAATCCTGAAGATCGGTCGGATCGTAGAGACTTGAATTTATATTTGAATTGTCTTGAGGTGCTTGAGCGCGCCGGAGAAACCGCAGTTCATATCATGGTCCGAACTGATAGAGATATAACGAAAGGGACTGGAACATTGCTTTCGCCGAACGACCGCAAAAAGGGTAGTTTAATCACAGATAAAACGGTGATTACTTTCTATAGAGTTAATGGGCTTGTCGAAAATAAATGGGATGGATACCCGCTTTGGATTCCAAATATTAAATTTCCGAAGGGACGCTGCTTCGCGTCGATTCGTCACTCCGATTTCGTTTAATTCCTTCCGCAATGGAAAGCAAATACTTATCATCGATCTGGCATTCCCATATCACGACTACAGACCAGCCGAGAATTTTTAAATTTGTCCTGGTTTTTTCGTCTCTCTCCTTATTCATTCTTAACTTACGTTCCCAATAGGTTAGGTTGCTTTTGGGAAGACGCCCTGAACTGCAATACGGGCATTGGTGCCAAAAACATCCATGAACAAAAATGGCAAGACGGCGACTGGGGAAAACAAGGTCCGGCTTGCCGGGCAAATCCTTTCGATGAATCCTGAAGCGCAATCCTAAGCGATGGAAGAAAGACCTCACTCGTATTTCCGGTGAGGTATCTCCCGACTTGATTCGGCCCATAACCCAGCTTCTCTTGCTCGGAGAAAAAGTATCCATTCCTTAAATTCAGTTTTGATTCTGCATGAGATTCTGACACTTCGGCATATTTTAATCAAAATATTACGAATCAAAACAACTTTATTTTAAGTAGATTTGTTTTTATTAGATTCATTTGTTTTTATAATTGATGTCGATTTGGTTTAAATGTTACAATTAATGCATATTTAATGCAGGTTTTATTTGAAAAATTATAACCCCCAGCGGGCAAGAAATTTATTTTGCGCTTTGAAAGCCAAGCCATTCAAGTTGAGTCGGACGAAGATCCAAGATTTTCTCGATTGCCCTCGATGTTTTTACCTTGATCGAAAATGTGGGACTGGGCAGCCTCCTGGGCTTCCATTTACCCTAAACACCGCCGTCGACACTCTTCTTAAAAAAGAATTTGATGGATATCGAGCCGCTGGGAAACCGCACCCTTTGATGGTAAAACATGGGATTAATGCCATTCCGTTTGCTCACCCTGACCTAGATGAATGGCGGATGAATCTAAAGGGCATTCAGGTGTTGCACGAGGCCACTGGCTTTATTGTCACAGGAGCTATCGATGATCTATGGATCAACTCGGCTGGCGAGCTCATCGTCGTCGATTACAAGGCAACAAGCACTTCGAAGGAGATCACCCTCGATGAGGAGTACCGTAAGTCGTATAAAAACCAGATGGAAGTTTATCAATGGTTACTAAGGCAAAAGGGCTTTGTGGTCTCAAATACCGGATATTTTGTCTACGTGAATGGAGATACTTCCAAGGAATCATTCAGCGAACGTCTTGAATTTGATACTCTTCTTCTCTCATATGAGGGAAATGATTCTTGGGTAGAACCAGCGTTATTCCAAATCCGAAATTGCCTTGAGTCAAATAAATTCCCGGAAGCCGGGGAGTCCTGCGAGTTTTGTCAATATCGATCAGCAGTTCTAAAACACCTAGATGAGCGCTAGTAAGTTCATTGCTTACCGTTTGCCGAATCTGGCTTGAAATCTCTGTGCATCAGGGCTGTTTTTGATTCTCTGTTCCTCGGACATATGTGCCCATTCGAAAAATGATTTCTCACAAATTAAAACACGTCTTCCTACTCTGCGAATGAAATAGTCGGCCCCCGACTTATGACTGCAAAAGAGCATCCAACGCAGTGAATTGGCCTTGGGCCAGTCGTGGTAGTCATTCCACCTGGAAACAGGAATAAGCCTATGCTTTTGTGAGTCATTGGGATTTTGATCCAAAAAAGGCTTCTTGTTCGATTTCTTAGATTCCCTCTCTAAGTAGTTATCGCAAATAGTTGCGATTTCTTTTACTTTGGAGCAGAGGGTCCTGAGAAAAGCAATCGTATCTTCATCCATATTTCTAAAAGAGGGTGAATAGACTATTTTTTTATGCAGACGTTCTCGGTTTTATGAATCTTGAACTTCCTCTTAGCGTTTTTGGGGTCTTGCTTTAGTTTTTCAATGTATTTTTCCGCTTCATCACGGGAGGAAAAATGATTCTTATCAAGCTCCGCAGGGGTTTCTCCACTATTTAACTGAATCCAGTAAGGCATAAGTCTCCATATTTTATGGGTGGTGATTTTACCTCATCACTCATCCAAATCCAAGAAAAATTTTTATAAGGAAACGACTATCGGTTAAAAGTTACGAGGAGGTTTTTACTTCGGCGAATTAAGTTCATAACTTCTTTGTGGCCGGCTTTGGCCTCTCTGGTCTGTCCTCCATGACGGAGGGCAGCTAAACGAGAGCGCATCTTACCGGCTTTTGTTTTGGGCCCTTTGGATAGAGCTCCATGCATTCGACAAGTTTTCTTTCCTCTCATGGCCCATTTCTGGCATTGATCTTTTGACCTTTTACTCTTTGCTGTGCACTGTCCCACAATGATCCAAGGGGTTCAATTTCCGTTTTTTCTATCAGGCCCCTCCTCTGGAGAAGAGTGAGAGAGATTTTGGGCGACAATTGCTTGTCCATCATTGTGAAGATGAATGACCTGCATTGTTTGCTGCCCTCCACATCGGTATTTCAACACAGTTTGGATGGTCTGATTGGCTGTATTTAAGAGCTTATTGGCAAGGAGCAGCAGCTTTTCTTGGTGATAGAATCCTTGTTCAGGGATGTTAGCGAGCCCAAGGCATTTCATTCCTGAGTCTTGCAACGCAAGAAATTGGCCGAGGAGCATCGCTTCTGTTTCATCCTGCGGCCGCAAAGCGGGGAGTAATGCTGATACTTCATTCAGCGTCAGATCTTCTCTGTCTCCACTCATGGCACCAGCAATCTTTCCTAAAATTTGCTTCCCGACCGCTGCATCGGTGGTCCCAACAGTTCTTTTCAGTGCTCCATCGAGCTTATCTCCATCAATCTTGCTCCCATCTGATAGCTCAAGGGATTTAAACTCAGGTTTTCCTGTTTTTGGGTTGAGGTCGCACTTCCATTGAAGAAAGGGTTGAGGAGAGGACGTTTTTGGAATAATTTCTGCTTGGGTTTTGTTGATTTCATACTGCGTTGCCATAAGTTCCCCTCTTCGCTTTAAAAGCTGTTTTTTTTTCTATTGATGTGAGTAATATATAGCAAAATATCGAAATGGACAAACTGATTGTTTTTGTTTTGTTGTTTTTGCGATTATTTGTTTTTCTTGGAGTGGTTGAGAAATAAACTGAACGCGTGGGAATCAGATTGCCACGTTCGTACGAAAAAAATCTGGGGGTGAACTTGTTGCGACACCCCCGATTGCATTCTGATAACCCATGCAGAATATAGAATCTAAAATGTTAAACGAATCTAAGATTGACGTCCAAAGCGATGAGAAGGGTCCTGATGATTCTTAGACCTGGATTTCCTCTTTTAGAAAGAATGCGATACAACTGCTCTCTGCGAATCCGGACTCGTCTTGCGAGCTTTCCTAGCCCCCCTTGAGCTTCGGCAACATTGCGAAGAGCAAGCAAAAATAACTGCTGGGATTCTTCGTCTCCTTTGAGGCTTTCTTCCCAGGCAGCATTAAGATATGCAACAGCTTCATCATGATCTGCTAGATCGTCGATGAGCTCCTCTTGATAGTCTCTGTATTTAACCATCTTCTTTCTCTCTTTGCTTATGGTCCTTAAAGTAATCTAATGCATCCCGAATGTCTCTGTTCTGACTCTTTTTGTCTCCTCCACACAAGAGAAGAACTACGGTCCGCCCAATCATCCCGAAGTAGACTCGATAACCAGGCCCTAAGTCGATCTTCATCTCGCTTACACCTTCTCCAACGGGCTCGCAATGACCAAAGTTACCAAGCTTCATCCGATCTAGCCGCATCCGAAGGGCGGTGCGAGCCTTCTGGTCCCTTAGTCCGCGGAGCCAGTCCATGAGAGGCTGATCGCCATCCCGGGTTTCGTAGACCTTCAGAGTATATTCCATCTTTACCTCGATTGTAACATATAGATTACAGAAATGCAAAATTTTTGTCTCAAAAAATTCATATTCAATGGGCTAGATTTCTAATCCAGCCTCTATCCACCCCTTCAAGGACCCGCCTCTCACAAAATAGTCTCCTGGACTTTTCTCCTCTGGGACGGGCCATGGCTTCAGATTATCAGGGTAGGCCCCCCGCCAATAGATGTATTGTTTCTTGCCGGCTTCATCGAAGTCTAGGGCAAATAGGACTACTTTTTGTTGGAGGAGCCACTTATGGAGCAGGGGATGCGGCCTTTTGCTTGCGCCGCCAAGTGCGATACAGTTACACAGGGAGCCGGTTTCTTGGATGATCAACATGGCATCAAATTCGGCTTCGACAATCACGGTGATATTGATCGATGGGGCTCCGAAAAGCGTCAAAGTATTGGAACTGCCTGGAACCTCATAATATTTCCCGTAGACGTCTGTTGGGGTCCAGTCAGATTTTCGAATTTTGATTTTCCGCAGATTTTCCCCCTCGTGAAGGGGAATGACGATCCCTGCTGGCAGGCATAACCACTTGCGTTTTTCGGTTTCTTCAAGCCCCCAATCTGCGCGTCGATGAAAGCTTTGAATGGGATTCCAACCAATCTGATTTTTCTTGATCGAGTCGAGGGTTAGTCCTCGCTGTAGAAGCTGGTCAATGGCTATTTTATCAATCAAGAGACGTTGAATTGAATTCGCTAGGAAAATCTTGCCCTGGGTTTCCCATGTTCTAGAAGGAGTTCGGATGGAGACAGGGTTGGGCAGGCGCTGGCGGTGAGATTTGACGTCCGACGAGTTCTTTCCTGCTTTCGTACATGCTTGATGAAAAGGCAATTTGTGAAACTCTCTGCAAAATTGGATGGCATCGCCTTTCCTAGCGCATTGACGGCACCAATACCGGTCCTCAGCGGGCCAAATAATGAAGCGATCATTCCCGCCGCAAGCAGGGCAAGGAGAGTGGTATTCTCCTCCTCTGCTGACGGAGGTTTTACGAGGGTCGAGCCCTATTTCAGATGCTAGATCTAGTAAGTTCATGGATTTGACCTGCCTAAAAAGCCATCGTGGTCAAGGATGTCGGGGCAAAAACGCAAATCGCTATAAAATTCGTGATAGGTTTTGAGGCTTAGATATTCTTGCGCGAATTTCATTTTTGCTATGACAACCCCGACCGCTATGACCACTCCCAAATTTCAGAGTTTTGCTTATACAACCTCTGGAACGAGGCTCGGCATTCATCTAGCGGAGGAAAGGTGTACATTGTTGGCCTTCTTCCATTTTCTACTCGGGGAGTCCGTTTCGTCTTTACCCCAGGAATGATCACTTTGAGTCGCCTGCCAACCACCTCTTTTTTCAAAACAGGCTGTTTTTCTAAGCTGCACCAATCTGTGTACAATTCGTAGAATTTATCAATTTCAAGATCTTTAATCACGCCTGAAGGCCCCATGCAAGTGTGATCCCAACATTCTTCTTTCAATGAGGTGTAGATGAATTGATCGATATTCGGAGCACTTTGAAGCTTCATGTCAAACCCAGCAAAATTTTCAGGCATGATTTTCGGATCAAACCCCGTTAAGTCTTCATGGAGGAGATCGTACATAAGAGCTTCGTAACCTCCGCTGTCGAGTTGGTCTCTAATTTTGCCGAAATATTCAATATCCTCTTTGCGTTCTGCAGAGATATCAAGGACGAAAAACCGCCGGTCATCTGGGTCGAGATGGACTGCCCAATCCTCATTACTGCTCACGATAAGATGTTTAAAGTTGTCGATCCAATAGCCATCTTTTCCTTTTCCCTCGATGAAAAGCTTCGGTTCTGTGATTAGAGCTTTTAAAGCACCGACTTCTTTTTTGTTGCCGCCCCAGATGGCTTCATCAGCAAAGATCAAAATCGCATTTTTAAGATGAGAATTGAACCTCCCTAGGATTTGATCGAGGCTGGCCAGAGGCGCGTAGTGTGAGCCAAGGAGCTTTCCAATAGTCTCAACGAAAGTCCCCTTGCCAGTCCCTTGTTTTCCTCGAAGTACGAGAGCTGTAGCGATAATCCAGGGTTTCTGGATCAAATGGGCAAGCCATTTCCTGACATAGGCATATAGGGTCTCCTTTCCGCAGCAGATGATCATTTTCACATGATCTAAGAAAAGGGAGCAGTCTCCTTGCACTGGCTTCACTGCGAACCCCTTCCAGATATTGTAATTCCCATCGTAATGCCCTGGAATTCTCGGATTGAAGACGATGTTTTTGTATGTACGTCGATGAGGGCTTTTTAGCCATACTTGCGCTTTGGTTAATGGTTTCTTTGATGGATTTGTAGATAGCTCAGGCACAACCTGATTTTCATAAAGGGTTAGGAGAGATGTTTTAGAATCTAGGACGAAATCCACATCGCTCTTCTCAATCAAGATATATGTGCTAGATGTGTGAACAATCGCGTGAGCTTGATTCATTTCATCCACAATCTTGGCTTC
>CAZIML010000061.1:0-9991 GCA_964540255.1 uncultured bacterium | reverse complement strand
AGCAGCAGCACCCCAGAGGGGCGAAGGCACGCATCGTGCCGTAGTCCATCCTGCCACGAAAAGCCAAGCAGCTCCACCCCAAAAATGATGCATTTTTGGGGACCCCGGACGGCTTTTCTATCTTCCTAAATTTTTTGAAGAAAATTTCGGAAGAGGTAGGATCCCCTCTCGCACGTTTGCTTTGCAAACGTGTCTACCGGGGCGGCGATTTTTTTCGGGTTCAACCGAAAAAAATTCGAATCCTGCCACGAAAAGCCAAGCAGTTGGCTTTTCTATCTTCCTAAATTTTTTGAAGAAAATTTCGGAAGAGGTAGGATTCGAACCCACGGACCCCGAAGGGGCCTCCTGTTTTCAAGACAGGTGCAATCGGCCACTCTGCCACTCTTCCAAAATAAGGACCAATGATATCTCTACATGTGATTTAAAATCAAGAGCGATCACGAAAATTGCTCGAGAAACCGAAGATCGTTCTCGGTAAACTGCCGAATGTCTTTGATGTCGCTGAAAAGCATCGTGAGCCGCTCAATCCCCATCCCCCAGGCAAATCCAGAATATTCCTCAGGATTGATGCCCCCCTTCTTAAGTACGTTCGGATGTACCATCCCAGCTCCAAGAATTTCGAGCCAGCCGGTATGTTTGCAAATCCGGCAGCCAGCTCCTTTACAAGAAATACAACGAACGTCTACTTCAAGGCCCGGCTCTACAAAAGGAAAGTAAGAGGGACGATAACGAGTTTCTACTTTCTCCCCCAAAAGCTTGGAGAGAAACTCATCCATGGTAGAAAAAAGATCGGCAAATGTGACGTGCCGGTCAATGTAAAATCCCTCAATCTGATGGAAAAATACGTGGGATCTTGCCGATATGTCCTCATTGCGGAAACAGCGGCCGGGGGCAATGATTCGGATCGGGGGCTGGAAGGTTTCCATCGCATGGACTTGGACGTTGCTCGTATGAGTGCGAAGAAGTAGATCGGTGGAGAGATAAAAGGTATCCTGCATGTCGCGGGCGGGATGATCAGGAGGGAAATTCAACCCTTCAAAATTGTAGTAGTCAGTGTCGACGTCAGGGCCCAACTGCACTGAAAAACCCATGCCAACAAGAATGTCGACTGCGCGATTGAGAACTGTAGTGATCGGATGAAGCCGCCCCTGATGAGGACGACGGCCAGGAAGGGTCGCATCAAGCCACTCAGCTTCCAGACGCTGGTTGAGCTCCGCTTGCTTGACACGGGCAAGACTATGATCGCAATGAGAAAGAAACTCCTCCTTGAGGTCGTTGATGATCTTCCCAAATTGAGGACGCTCTTCGGGGGTGCAGTTTTTCAACTCAAGCATCAGAGACTGAATCGGTCCCTTTTTCCCCAAATATTTGACTTTGAGATTCTCAAGATCCTTAGAATGAGAGGCCTCCTTGAGTTCGCTCATGAAGTGGGAGCGAAGCTCACCAATCTGATCGTGCAAGGAGGCCATGGAAACAACTCAATTATTAGGCTACAAGCCCTTTTTTCGCTGTACCAGCAATCATAGCAAATGCGCTCGGATCGCGGATCGCAAGCTCAGAGAGAACCTTGCGGTTCAATTCACAGCCTGCACGCTTCAGTCCATCAATGAGACGGCTATAGGACATTCCATTGATTTTTGCCGCAACGCCGATTCGGGTGATCCAGAGGCTGCGGAAATCGCGTTTGCGGAGTTTTCGGTGTTTATAGTTGAAGGCCAGAGCTGACATCAGAGCGTCTTTGCTGAGCTTCAAGTGGTTTTTACGATCGCCGTAAAAGCCTTTGCAACGCTTCAGTAGCTTCTTAGTTCTTCTTAGGGCCGCTACAGAGTTTGTGATTCTAACCATTGTTAAGCTCCTATCAAAATTTTATACATTTTTAATTGACCAGCATCAACCAATCGAGCCTTCCCTAAGCTGCGCTTGCGCTTAGAACTCTTCTTGGTCAAAATGTGGCGTCTGCCTGGACGGGTTCTCATCAACTTTCCGCGTCCGGTTACTTTAAATCGGGCTTTCATCGCCTTGCGGGTTTTCATTTTAGGCACGGTTGGATTCTCCAATGTTCTTTGTCCCCTGCTCGCCAGGAGATGTTGTTGTTTTAGGCCGCTTTCCACTCGGGGATAACACTGTCGTCATCGTGCGGCCCATTAATTTAGGGGGCGCTTCAACAGTCGCTATATCAGAAAGCTCATCGCAAAACTGACGAACCACTTTCTGACCCAGGTCGAGATGCAACATCTCGCGTCCCCGGAACATAATGCTGACGCGCACCTTATTTCCTTTCAGAACAAAATCTCTCGCGTGCTTCACTTTGGTTTCAAAATCATGCGTGTCGATATTCGGCTTCAGCTTGATCTCTTTAACCTTAATCACTACTTGAGCTTTTTTGCTCTCTTTCTCTTTCTTCGCTTGATGATAACGGAGCTTGCCGTAATCAATAATCTTCGCAACAGGTGGTTTAGCTGTAGGAGCAATCTCAACGAGATCGAGCCCCATCTCTTCGGCTTTCGCCAAGGCTTCCCGGAAAGTCAATATTCCCAACTGCTGGCCATCTTCCGTAATGACTCTCAGTCTATCGGCGCGAATTTCTCTGTTAATTCTCAAGCACTACCATCATCAGGTTTTTTTCTAGCAAAAGGGACATCAATTTTTCAACCTCCGCTGTGAAATACACATCCACCCGCGAAGAGCCTTTTCTAGAGATCCTTTTTACCTGTACTATCGACTGGCTCTGTCCCAGTCCGTCTTCTACTGTATAACCACTCTCCCGCCCCTTGGACAGAGTAGAATGATCAAAGCCTAAGATAGTAAGTGTTTTTGCAATCGAATGCAAGGAAGAAATCACTTCTTCTTCAGACTTTTCGAAAAAACTTACTTGAATGAGGGTTTTCCCAGGGGTGGGGCTCCAAATTTCTGCAACTTTCGGCTTCCCCATCGAGCGGTGAAGCTCCAATCGGTCTTGTTCGAGAGGCCCCGATATCTCACATGCCCCCGCAAACCACTCTTTTCTCAAAATTTCTATAAGCTGCCGCCGCCTCTTCAACCCCTCAGGAAGCCAAACATCTCCTTTCCATAAGCCCAATCGCTCCCCAATTTCGTGGGGATCTTCGTACGACTGGATCATTTTCAAATAATGTTTTAACTCTTCTTTGGAACGGTGGCACCAGCCAACGACCCGCATCCTTTTTTCAGGAAGCGTCTCTACTTCGATCTTAAAGGCGGCAAGCTCCGCTGTATTCTTCAGGTGGGGCCCTGGGGATAAATCATGAAACGAGCCGATCTGTATAAGTTCGACCATCCCCTCTTCAATTTCTTCCAAACGGGCTAGATGCCCTTCCTTTTTCAAAAGTTCAGACGCGCTAAATGCAACCATTTCCAAGGTTCGGATGGGCCGCTTTTCCCGGACGATTTGCCGCATCTTTTCTTCGATCACTTCAACATGAATGGGGTGGGGAAAGAGAAAATCGTAAAAAAAGCCGGTGGGAGTTTCCCCGCCGCCGAGAAGTTCTACTTCAGGGTATAACTCAATGACCGCAGCAGCGGCCAACTCTGCCGCAGTGCGGCGAAATGATGATAGATCCATAAAGAGGGGTTGGGATGTAGCTGACTCGAACAGCTGACCTCTACGATGTCAACGTAGCGCTCTAACCAACTGAGCTAACACCCCAGTTTAAAAATTTAAGTTCCAACATCATATCTCAACGCCAAATTGAGTTCAAGCGGTTCATTGATTGACCGGATAAAAAAATTTCTGTAAACTCCCCCCGCTTTGCAAAAGACACGTGGAGTTCACATGAGTTCAATCCCCTCTTTTTTCGGCTCGCGACACCAAATGCCTGACGTCCTTCAGGCCTACGTATTAGACCATCTTTCTCAGCAAGATTTGGGGCAAGTGACCCTTGTCAGTCGTCAAGCCAAAGATTTCGTTCGACTCCGACACCGAGAATTATCGCTCCTTCGAGACCCGGGCCACTTAGGGCATGTCAAATCCTACCAACAGCTTACGCTCGCTCAAAAACTCGAATTAGAGTTTATTCGATTCAACGACCGCCCCCTCTGGCATAAAGCCCTCATCGTGGCAGGAACGATCCTCTTCTCCCCACTGATTCTCATCTACCATAGCCCAAAGATCTGGAATTGGGTGGCAACCCGTTTCTTAACTCCTTTTTGCAACAAGCTGATTCAAATGACTCAACTTCTCTATGAAAAAGTGATCCGCCCTACGGGAGAATTTATCCTTCAAAACATCCTTCATCCGATGATTCAAACGATCGATTCCGTTTTGGTTCGGCTGCTGGAAATCGGAGAATCTGCAGTAAGAGTCCTCTACCGCTACGGGGAATGGTTTTGCCTGAAGGTCGCCATTCCTTTCATTCAGTGGGCCCATACGCATATTTGGGTGCCGCTCAAGGAGGCGATCCTCATTCCAGCAGCCAGAATCATCAACCGACTTTTGTTTTTTGTTTTCACTACCTTACCGGAAAACCTTTATTTCCATGTCATCCTCCCCCTCAATGAAAAGGTGATCACTCCGACAGTCAAAGTGGGCAAAGTGGTTCTGAAAGGAGTGTGCGTAACGTTTCCGACCAAAATTTATGCCCACATTCTCACTCCGATCGGACAGGGATTGAAGGGGGTTGGAAAATTCGTCTATAACGAATTCCTCACTCCAATTGGGCAAATCATCCAAAAAGTCGCTCTATTTGTGCTGAATCGGCTCCTCCTCCCCATTTGGGTTCCCTTGGCCAACATCGGCAAAACGATTCTGAAAGGAGTGTGCATCACATTGCCGATCCAAATTTATGAGCACATTCTCACTCCGCTTGGGCAAGTCGTCCAAAAAGTAGCCCTATTTGTGCAGAATCGAAT
The DNA here is from genome assembly GCA_964540255.1 of uncultured bacterium. Lineage (GTDB taxonomy): Bacteria > Chlamydiota > Chlamydiia > Chlamydiales > SM23-39 > REEB52. The sequence continues at coordinate 5,125 of CAZIML010000061.1, read as the reverse complement.
CATGATTCCGATAGGAGAGGTTCTTCAGGCAGTTCCAAATCTCTTCAGGCGATGAGGCTGACAAATGTTTATAATTTTCCCGATAATAAAACCACAAAAACTATTATCAAAACATACAATCAACTGAACTTTAAAGTTTCAAAAAAACATATGGAATGTATAATAGGTGGATGGAAAAAAAATATGCTCCTCACTTAACCCTTGCTCAATCGCTTTGGAAAGAAGTTCTTTTACCTCACGATCTTGCGATTGATGCCACCTGCGGCAACGGGAATGATACGCTGTTTCTGGCAGATCTTTGCACCGTGGTGGGGTTAGACATTCAAATGAGTGCGATCCAAAATACTGAAATGCTTCTAGAAAGACACCAGAAAAGGGCGATCCTGCACCGTCTTTCTCATGCGGAAATCGACCAGCTCCCTCTCCCTCACCCTCCGAAACTGATCGTCTACAATCTGGGTTATTTGCCAAAAGGGGATAAAACCATCACGACCCAAACCGAAACGACTCTCGAAAGTGTCCAAAAAGGGGCCGATTTATTGGCTGAGGGGGGCGCTCTTTCGATCACCTGTTATCCAGGTCATGACGAGGGGGCAAAAGAGGAAAAATGTTTGGAAGAGTGGGCTTCAGCCCTTCCATCAAAAGAGTGGACGGTTTGCCACTATCGATGGATCAATCGCCCCCGCTCCCCTTCACTGATCTGGGTAAGGAAAGTAAGTTAAAGGTGAGCTCGTTCACCCAGGATGAGCCGAGAAGGATGTGGGGTTTTAGCTCTCCATGATAATCGGAACCGCCGGTGGCGATCAGATCCCTTTCTTTCGCAAGTTTCAACCAGGGCTTTTCAAGGGCTTTGTCGAGCATCGAATAATAACATTCGATTCCATCAAAAGGAAGATCGAGAACTTTCCGGGAAAATGAGCCCTTTTTCATAAAATGGGGATGGGCGAGGACTGCTTTTCCCTTGGCTTTATGAATTTGGTCGATCACTTCCTTGGGAGTGTATTTGATTCCAGATGCATAGCAAAGGGCCCCTTCGCGCAAGTAGCGGTCAAAGGCGTCGCGAGTGGTTTGAACAAATCCTTTTTGCACCATGAGTTGAGCGATATGGGGACGCCCGATCGTCCGATGGATGGCAAAGGCTTTGAGCTCTTCTTCTGTGATGACCATTTTGCGAGCTGCGAGTTTATTGAGAATCGCTCGGTTCCTTTCGCCGCGCCTTTTTTGCATTTGGACGAGAAATTCTTTCAGGTGGGGCGAATGAAGATCAAAGCCATAACCGAGGACGTGGACCGAACAGCCGTCAAGTTCCGAGGAGATTTCAATGCCGGCGAGAAGGCGGATGGAGAGTTGGGAGGCTTCTTCTAAAAGTTCAGGAGTGTATGCGTCGATCGTGTCATGGTCGGTGATCGAGAGCCCCTGAAGCCCCGCTTGTTTGGCCAAACGGAGAAGAACCAACGGGTGATCCGAGCCGTCTGAGCAGGTGGTATGAGTGTGGATATCTGCGCGAAATTCAGTCTGCATCGATCATGCGCACTTCAGGTTCAAGGTTAATTCCAGTTTGCTGGAAAACCTTTTCCTGCACAAGCCGAATCAGCTTTTTCACATCTTCGGCTGAGGCTGAGGCGCAATTCACGATAAAGTTTGCGTGGACTTCAGAAACTTTGGCTCCTCCGACAGAGGCTCCTTTCAGGCCGCACCGGTCGATGAGGGCTCCAGCCGATTGGCCTGGGGGATTGCGAAAAATGCAACCGGCGCTCTTCTCTTTGAGGGGTTGCGTTTTCATTCGGTAATCAATAATTTGAAGCTGGGCTTGGCGAGCGTCGGGGTCAGGTTTGAGAGAAAAAGTGGCGGCTAGAATCACCCCATCCATTTTCTGAAAAGGAGAGATACGGTAGCCAAACTGGAGCTGAGAGCGGAGAAGTTCTTTCCGGGTTCCATCAAAGAAGAGGACCGATTTTAATACATCGGCAGTCTCCCACCCATTGGCTCCTGCATTCATAAAAACAGCGCCGCCGACCGTGGCGGGAATCCCAGAGGCAAACTCAAGACCTGCAAGTCCTTTCCGAGCCGTTTGAACACCGAGAAGGGAAAAACTAAAGCCGGAACCTACCGTGACTTCGTTCTCTTTCCAATCGATGAAATCGATTTTGTTTAAGATGACAACGCCGTTGAATCCTTTGTCGCTAAAAAGACAGTTCGAACCTTTGCCAATGTAGAGTTTTGGGTGGGGAAGTTGGTAGGCCTCCTCCATCTCCTCAATGGTATTGACTTCGGCAAAATAGCGGATCGGACCGCCGATTCCGAAGGTGGAAAACTCAGAGAGAGACCGGTTCTTCTGCAGCTGGAGCGGCATGTTTTTGATAAACTCCATCTAAAATTGCATTGACGAATTGGGAACTTTCGGGAGTTCCAAACTTGCGGCAGAGGCGGATCGCCTCGGCAATCGCCACCTTGGGGGGAATCGTGTCATCAAAAAAGATCTCGAAAAATCCGAGGCGCAAAATGGTCTTCTCGACTCTTGAAATTCGGTCGAACGTATACTCGGTAGAAGCCCCTGTTATGTAGCCGTCAATCTGCTCCAAATGAGCAACCACTTGGGCGGCCCGTCCTTGGGCGTCGAGCATATTGCGACGGGTCGTCTTCAACTCTTCCATCATGAAAGGGACGATCTCGTCCGACGCATAACCAAAATCTTGAGAGTAGAGAATCTGAAGGACAGCTTCTCGAAATTTTTGTGGAGGCAATGCCATAAATCTTTTGTTTTGTTGATGGGGAGAATATACCAGAAGAGTTTGTTTGTGAATAGACCCCTCTTGCCTTTTTTTCGATAAATTCCTAGAATGACCCTCTTACCCCGATGGGAACAGTGATAGGCGTATTTCTCGATACAGAAACAAATGGGCTAAACTCCCGAATCCACAAGATCATCGAGATCGCGTTCAAAATCGTCGATCTCACTGACGGACGGGTAATTGAAGAGTTCCAAACCCTTGTGGCTCAACCGATTGAAGCTTGGGAAAAAAGCGATCAGGAGAGCTTAAGAATCAACGGGTTCACCTGGGATGAGGTGTCGGCTGGAGAGACCCCTCGCAACATATCTCAAACCATTATTGATATTTTTACTCGGCGGGGGATCCGGAGAAAAAAAGCGGTCTTCATCTGCCAAAACCCGTCGTTCGACCGGGTCTTTTTCTCCCAATTGATCGATCCTGATACGCAAGAACTTTTGATGTGGCCCTACCACTGGCTCGATTTAGCCTCCATGTATTGGGCCCTTTCGATGGAACGAGCAAAAGAGCGGAAGGGTCCATACCCTTGGGAGACTGGGTTTTCAAAAGATTTGATTGCATCCCAATACAAGCTGCCGGGGGAGTCGAAGCCTCACCGAGCGATGAACGGGGTGGCTCATCTTCTTCTCTGCTATCAAGCAGTCGTCGGCTTTCCTGCGACTTAATAACTCGACTTGTCGAGGCGCACCTTCCCACGGAAAATCCGGTAGACCCAAGCGCCGTAGGCGAGGACCAGGGGAACTCCAATCAGGACGATCAGCAACAAAATCCCGAGAGTTTTTTCACTCGACGCAGCATTGTAAATGGTGATGCTGTTAGCGGCTGAATCGATGGTGGAGCGGACGATGGTGGGGTAGGTTCCGAGTCCAAAGACAACGAGGAGAAGGGCGATGCTGAGAGAGGAGAAAATAAAGGCCCACCCGTCGTTGCGGCGGTTCACGTGATAGGGAACAAAAAGGATCGCGACTAAAGAAAGAAGGGGGAAGAGAAAAAGATAGGGGCGCTCAAACATCCGCTCCGCCATGTGGGGCATAAAGCGGAGAGTGGCGGCCGTTGCAAGAAAGTACCAAAAAATGAAGACGCCGATCGCTTTATTGATCCACCGACGGACCACTTCGTGGGCATCCCCTTCGGTTTTCATCGTGAGATAAATGGTTCCATGCATCGCAAAAAGAGAGCAGGTAGTGATGGCGACGATGACTGAATAGGGGCCCAAGAGGTCGAGGAAAGAGCCTACATAGTCTTGAGAGGCGTTGAGGGGAATTCCTTCGACCATATTTCCTAAAATTAGGCCGACGACGAGGGCGACGAGAATGCTGGCAAAAGAAAAGACGACGTCCCAGAAAGAGCGCCACCGTTTTGATTCATGCTTGCTCCGAAATTCGATTGCAACAGCGCGGAAGATGAGCCCTGCGATGAGAAACATGAGGAGCGTATAAAATCCAGAGAAAACTGTGGCATAAGCGTTGGGAAATCCGGCGAAAACGCCTCCCATCACAATGACGATCCACACCTCGTTTCCATCCCAGACTGGGCCGATCGAGTTGAGAAAAATTCTCCTTTGCTCGTCGGTTCTTGCAAAAAGGTGAAGAGCTCCGACTCCAAGATCAAATCCATCGAGAACGGCGTAGGCAATCGCCGCAACTCCGATCACTACATACCAAAGCGTTGGAAAATCGATCATTTGACACCTCCCTTTCTCTCATCTCGATAAATTAGGTCATCATATTCGGAGCCCATCATTTCCGGGCCATGCTTAATTTTCCGATCGAGGAGGAAGATGAAAAGGGCAAAGAGGAGAAGATAGATCACGATGAACATGGTGATCGAACCAAACACTTGGCTTGCCACAATCGACTTCGAGACTCCATCGCTGGTTCGAAGGACTTTGTAGACGATCCAAGGCTGTCTCCCAACTTCAGCACAGATCCATCCGCATTGTTGAGCGATGTGAGGGAGAAGAACCGAAAAGATCATAGACCAGAGGAGCCATTTTTGGGTCTCGAGCGTTTTCCTCTTCCAGTAATAGATCCCTAAAAGGGCGATCATGAACATGATGCCCCACATCATCACCATGATGTGATAGGTTTGAAAAGTGAGGGGTACGTTGGGCCATTCGTCGCGAGGGATCTGATCGAGCCCTTTAACGGGAGTGGTTAGGTCTCCATAGGTTAAAAAGCTGAGGCCGCCCGGGATTTTCAGCGAGTGGACTTTTTGCTCTTTTCCGTCGACCCACCCAAAAACAGAAATCGGTGTCGAGGGGACCGTTTTATAAACCCCTTCTAGAGCAGCCAATTTAGCTGGCTGATATTGAGCCACGACCTTGGCGCTCGAGT
>CAZIML010000060.1:0-10326 GCA_964540255.1 uncultured bacterium | reverse complement strand
AGGTGATGGATTGGTATAGTGGGTCCAGCTTAGACATTTCTCTCTGAAGCGCTCAAATCCTCCCATAGAAGTAAAATGCCACCCTCCATCGACTTTTAAGAGGTCTTCTTTATCTGGGAACATTTCCTTCCACCTCCCGTCAAACAAAATATTTGTCCGTAAATGATTCGGCATCCACTTGTCTTTCCCGAGTTCCGGGAGAGCGATAAGAGCTCCACGCATTGCTATAGTGCCCAGCCATTTTCCGGTCTCCCACCCGGGTCGATCCGTGCTCCGATTGAGAAAGTGGCGATACATATCATGTCGAACAACTATAATGGGCTCCGTATTGAGCGCCTCGTTGAGAACCGAAATCAATTCGTGATTTGGAATTTCATCTACGTCGGAAAAAAGAACTAAGTCACCCGGGCTACAATCGGCAAGTCCCCTTACAACTTGATTTTTCTGCCAATTTTCTCTATCCCAAGCACAGGGCGCCCAAATGGCTTCGAGTTTGATGTAAATAATCTTATCGGCAAACGGCGCATAACGGGCCCATTCTTTTTCCAAATTGTACGGCTTGGGACGCCCATTATGCCCTTCGCAAGATTCGACAATGACAAATCGATCCACGTAATCATAGAGTTCTCTCAATCGAATTTCTAAGATTTCATACTCATTAAAAAATGGAAAGCAGTCATAGACTTTCCCTTCCAGTCCAACGACGATTAGAAAGAGAAAAAAACAGAGTCTCTTAAGCATCACATCCCCCCACAAATAAGTACCCAGAACACATTGCTTGTAACAGCTCCCCCTCAATCTTCTCAAGTATTTTCAGCGCCGTGTATACACATCGTGATTCAAAAATTGGTTTTGGCCAAGGAGGCTCCTCAGATTTTTTGGCCGGAACGAGGGACAGTGCCAAAGGCACGGACCGAAGTGAGGACGAAAAATATGAGGCAAAACCGACGTCGGACAAAACCAATTTTTGAATCACGATGTGCATAACTCCCTCGATTTTTCTTTCATTTATTCACCTTGATTTGGAAAAATCATGGGGGCATGGAGATATTATGAGGGCCAATTTTGCACTGAAATTTTTGGACCGGTACCTAGGGATTCCTCTGATTTTTCTGATCGGGAAGTTCATCCGAAAACGCCCATTTCCCCATCTTTCAGAAAACCCCAAAATTGGACTTCTACAAACAGCTGCAATAGGCGACACTATTTTGGCCAGCGGTGCTATTGCTGATATCAAAAATCATTGGCCTAAAAGTACGGTCACTTTTTTTACAGGTGAATCTAACTACCAGGCTGCAAAGCTCATCCCAGACGTTGATGTTGTCCTTCTCCCCGTCGCCTCTCCAGCTAAGGCTCTAACTATATTGAAATCAGATTCTTTTGACCTGTGGATTGATTTTGGAGCCTGGCCAAGAATCAATGCCCTCTACTCCTTTCTCAGCGACTCCAAATATAGAATCGGATTTCAAACACCGAACCAATATAGACATTATGTTTACGACCAGGCGGTCCTCCATCAACCAATCCACGAGCTTGAGAATATCCGAAATTTAATAAAATTAACCGGGGTCGCCTGTTCGAATTCACCTAAATTAGTCCCCATGGCTTTTGAACAAAAAAATCAAATAGCGCTTCATCTTTATGCCGGAGGATCCCAAGCAGCGCACAAAGAATGGCCAGAAGAAAAGTGGATACAGCTTATTAATCGACTCGGAGAGCAAGGTTTTTCGATTGTCTTAACCGGGGCTAAGGCGGATGCTGTTCGCTGCGAACTAGTTAAAAGTAAATGTCAGCCATCTACTCAAATTGAAATAGCAGCAGGCAAGCTCTCGCTGAAAGAGTCAGCTGAATTACTATTAAGCTCGAAAGCAGTCATCACCATCGATACTGGAATCATGCATTTGGCTGCTGCACTTGGCTGTTTAACGATCGCATTACATGGACCCACGTCATATAAACGATGGGGAGGAATCGGGCCTCGAATCATTCCATTAAGAGAAAGTAAGACCGCGCCTTGGATCCATTTAGGGTTTGAAAATCCACCCGCACAAGCCTCATGCATGGATCTGATTCCTGTTGAGCTGGTACTCAAAACCCTAGAGGATAATCTTTAAAAGAGCTAGAGTTTGTCTCATGAAAAGAAATAAAGTCAAAACTCTTGTAATTGGAGGGCGCGGATTTTTAGGACGCAACTTTTTAGAAGCGTATAAAAAAGCTGACCCAACGATTAAAAGTACTCAACATGTTTGCTCAAGTGAACCTTTTTATCTAAATTTAGAAAAGCCAGATATTTCACAGATTCCCCTTGATCTAGACTATACTCATGCTCTCATCGCAGCCTCAACGGGCCTTTTTATCGATTGCGAACGATTTCAGGACAGAACTTATATCGGGAACGTATCTGGAACTCTCAGCCTGGCAAAACAACTGTCGAAATTAAATATTACTCCTATTCTGTTTTCATCATCCTATGTTTTTGACGGCTCAACGGGTGGTTATTTGGAAAATAGCCCTTTAAATCCCATCAATCATTATGGCTGTCAAAAAGCTGAACTTGAGAGGACCCTTCCTACCGTTTGTGGTGAAAATTATTTGCTCCTCCGTTTAAGCAAAGTATTCACTCTAAATCGAAAGGATGGAACGCTTTTAGATGAAATCGTAAGCAAACTTGTCTCAGGAGACCCAATCCAAGCTGCCTTTGACCAGGTATTCACGCCGATTCTTCTCGATGATTTAATTCGAATCACCTTCCACTTGCAGTCTCACCAACTGACAGGCCTTTACAATATCTGCGGGGTAGAAGCATGGTCTCGTTATAACCTAGCCATAGCTTTGGCAGATTCTCTATCAAAAAGTTGTGATCAGATAAAAGCGATTTCCTTAGATGATCTTCCAGATAAAATTAAAAGGCCGAAAAAAAATGATATGATCTGTCAAAAAGTCCTCGAAACCGGAGTTGCCCCGCCAAAAACGATCACCGAATGCATTAAAAACATCGAAAATTTATGGGTAGAGCATGTCTAAACTTCAATTAGAGTTAGGAAACCACTGGTCTTTTAATATTCGAAACGATCCGAAACGACTTGCCTTCGTATTGGCAAGATATGCATTTGCTGCCAAAATGATGCAGAACCCAAATTCGGTCCTAGAGCTTGGTTGCAGCGAGGGGATCGGCGCGACAATGCTTACAAAAGAAGCTGAGAAGTATGTTGGCATTGATTTAGACCTTTCCGCCATCGAGAGCGCCAAAACCAATTTCCCAAAAGATAAATTTCAATTTATCCACGATGATTTCATGGGAAATCAATATGGAAGTTTTGACGCTGTAATCAGTCTGGATGTCATCGAGCATATTATCCCCGAGTTCGAACACATCTATTTTCACACACTTTCCAAAAATTTAAACCCCAATGGTATTTGCGTGATTGGAACACCTAACATCACTGCAGCTCCTTTTGCCTCAGAAGCGAGCCAACTTGGACACGTCAATCTCTTTACTCAAGAAAGACTTACTGCCACTATGAGCCGCTACTTCAAATTTGTATTTCCATTTGGGATGAACGACGAAGTGGCTCATACAGGCTTTGCAGGAATGTCTCATTATTTAATTTGCGTAGGATTTAATTAATATGATCAAAGAAACCAAATCTAATTGGGAATGCGTCACGAACATCATCCAACAGAAAACGCCGGTTACACTCAGTGCTTCAGCAACGCAAATATTTTTCCAAGAACCACACAAGCTTCTTTGCTTGCTTAATCAATATAAATTTGCAGCTAAGCTGTTGAAGAAAGGGCAGAGGGTACTAGACCTCGAATGTGGTGATGGGCTCGGTTCTTATATCCTGGCAAAACATGGATTGGAAGTACATGGCCTTACTGAAAATAAGGGAGAACACGATCTAGCTTTAAAGAACTTCGACGCCTCGAATCTTGCGTTTTCTTGTGGAAGCATTACTCAAGCCCCTCTGAATTCATGGGATGCTATCATTGCTTTGAACTCTAAACAGTTACTCAATCAAACCACTCTATTTCTCACACAGATGCGAGAAAAAATCTCTCCCGATGGACTGATTATTTTGAGGGTTCCTGAGGGAAATTCATTATATATTCAGGTTTCAAAATATCTTCGAGAACATTTTGTATACCTTTGGTCGTTTGCAATCAAAAATGAAGGGATTCAAATCGATAGTCATCGCATCTCCCCTCAATCACCCTCCATTTTGGTTTGCGGGATAAAGAAAGTATGAGCGTACGACTTTCAATCATTATGCCTAACTTTAATCATGGGCAATTTTTAGAATCTCGAATTCGCTCTCTTCTTGAGCAGTTAAGTTTAGAAGATGAGTTGATCGTTGTAGATGACGCCTCTTTTGACCACAGTAGTGCAATAGTAAAACAATATGCAGCGATCGATCGAAGAGTTCGCCTCATCCAAAATCAGCAAAATATGGGACCCGCTCAATCAGCGAATCGAGCGCTGCAAGAAGCGAAGGGAACATATATCTCATGGCTTGCCTCTGATGATGTTCTCCTTCCAGGGTTCATCACAGAGAGCATGAATGTTCTGTCTAGACACCCTGAAATCGGGATCGTCTCCTCAAATTTTGTTGAGTGGGAAGAGACAACGCCAATAGACGAGATTTCTAATCAGCCAATTTTAGAAAATGTGCATACAACCCAACTATTCCCAAAAAAGTCCATCGATCGAACTTTTTGGACGACTAACTTTTGGATCCCAGGAAATACAGCCATTACAAAACGAGATCATCTCATCACCTACGGACAGTTTCAGCCCACTTTTGGCCATCTTTGCGACTGGTTTTTATTCCATTCTATCGCTCTTTTTGAGGGGGCCGCCTACATTCCAAAAAATCTTGCTCTTTTTAGAAAAAATAATCTCTCTTATAGTGGTCAATTTCAAAATTCCATTAGGAAGAAACGGCACCTCGCGGGAAACATCATCAACTTTCTTGTCCTCCCTGAAAATAAGGAACTTCGGATTCGGTTTAGAAAAGCCGGACTTTGCCGATTTTTGATTCGAAAAAACGTCATCGAATTCATCAAAAAACCTCTTGTATGGGATCTACTCTTCGCATTTTTTTCTAGAGCTATTCAAATCAAACTAAGAAAATTATACTTCAGGGGAAAAAGTCTATGGCAACTATGATTACGCAAGTTAAATCGGCGATTCAGGCAGGTCTCAAAAAGATGGGCTACCAATTACGAAAACAATACGAAGCCAGCGAAGATATTGGAAGGGACTATGCTGATTCTCCCAATGATCCTTACCCAAGATTTACACTCCAAAAAGCCCCTCCCACTCCTTGGTCGGGAAATGATGTTCGATTTATTGTTGATAATGGGAAAAGTGTTTTAGAAGAAGTCATCTATTATTCTCATCTTTCCCTATTAAAAATGTGTAAACATTTTTCTTTCAACACGGTTTTAGATATTGGAAGCCATGAAAGACGAGTGACTCGTATATTTGAGCACATTGGGAAAAAAGTGACGACGATTGAAGTGGCTCCAGGATATGAGGCCGATATCAAAGCTGACTACCTCTCCCACCCATTTAGAACACAATTTGACGCTATCTGGTGCAGCCAAACTTATGAGCACCAAAGAAATCCAGGCTTGTTTTTAGACAAACTGTTTGACGACCTTAAAGAAGGGGGAATTCTTGCTCTGACGGTTCCTTTTCAACTCGATCATTATGTTTTATTTGGCCATCTAAATATTACATCTCCTCTTATGTTAATATATCATCTGGTATGTGCTGGTTTTGACTGCAGCGACATTTGTTTAAAATGCTATAATGGATCGATAGGGCTTATTTTAAAAAAGAAATATAATGGGATTAAAAGAGGTCTGTCATTTGGTTCGCTCCCATTACTTCAATCGACTACCTCTGCAGCCAAAGAACTGCTAGGCGATGAATTGTTCCTTCATATGAAAGAATCATTTCCACCAAGTTTAGCGCATGAAATTGACAAAAACATCCTGACAGCTCACATCAAATCGATCAATTGGAGCAACCCAATCTAATGAAAAAAGCATTAATCACTGGCATTACTGGACAAGACGGTTCATATCTAGCGGAGTTTTTGTTAGAAAAAGGTTACGCCGTTCATGGGTTAGTTCGAAGAACCTCTACTTCAAATACTCATAGAATAGGCCACCTATTGGACAAAATCTCGCTGCACGAAGGAGATCTAAGCGATTCAACCAGTATAAAACAAATCATCGCGAAATCAGATCCTGACGAAATCTATAACCTTGGGGCTATGAGCCACGTCAAGACATCCTTCGACATGCCTGAATATACTGTTGATATCGATGGGATTGGAGTTTTGCGGTTACTAGAAGCCATCAAAAGTCATAACCCAAAAATCCGATTTTATCAGGCATCTACATCAGAACTGTTTGGAAAAGTGCGAGAAATTCCACAGTCTGAGACAACCCCTTTTCATCCCCGGTCTCCTTATGGGGTGGCCAAATTATACGCCTACTGGATTGTATTGAATTACAGGGAAGCCTACGGTCTTTATGCATGCAATGGAATCCTCTTTAACCATGAAAGCCCTAGGAGAGGAGAAACTTTTGTCTCACGCAAAATTACTCTAGCTGTAGCTAAAATTGCCGCAGGTCTTCAGGAGACGCTCTTTTTAGGTAATTTAGACTCCAAGCGGGACTGGGGTTATGCAAAAGATTTTGTAGAGGGAATGTGGCTAATGCTTCAACAAGAAGCACCTGAAGATTTTGTATTAGCTACTGGAGAGACAACCACTGTGAGAAAATTTGTAGAATTAGCATTTGCACAAGAAGGGTTCTTGATCTCATGGGAAGGAGAGGGATTGCTTGAAAAAGGAGTCGATCAATGGGGACGGACACGCGTAGAGATCTCTCCGCTCTTTTTTCGCCCCACTGAAGTGGATCTACTGATTGGTGATCCAACCAAGGCAAAAAATAAGCTAGGATGGCACCCTAAAACAACCCTACCTGAATTGGTTAAAATGATGGTCGAATCTGATAGAAATGAGCTTGTTGAATCAGCAATTATAAAGAGTTGATTATTTTAGAAAGTCTTTCTGCTTTATCTCTGTTCGACTCGTAACTCGCCTCTTTAGGTTGCTTGATTCGAGAACGAACCAGGAAATAAGGCTGAATCTCTTCTTGCCAACTGTCTGAATTTAAGAATATTCCATCATTTTCAGCAGCTTCTCTCATCTCCATCTGATCCAAACAAATGACCGAGGTACCGCAGGTTCTTGCTTCTGCTAAAGGCATCCCATATCCTTCATACTTTGAAACCATCACATACGAACGAGCTCCAGCCAGAAACAGGGCCAGATCCTCATCGCCTATATACCCCTTCAAATGAATATGTTCTTGATATTCTTTTTGAGCCTGACTTAAAACCCTCAATATCTTTTCGTTTTTCCATCCGCCTCCCCCAATCACGACCAGCGGCAAAACCCCATCTACACCTTCTTTCTTAATGACTTTCAAATAAACCTCGATTAACTCCTGGAAATTTTTTCTAGGCTCAATTGTTCCTACCACAACAAGATAATTCTTGAATCCTAATAAGTGCTTTTGGAGAAAACTTTCAAGGGACGAATGCTGAGGAGAAAGAGGTTTGATAGGAGGCTCTATCACTGCCGTATATCCCAACTTATAAATCTGGCGCAGTTTCATTCCCGTTCCTGCTGAATTTGGGACGATTGCACTCGCTCGCTGTAACATCCTCCGCAAAAAAAATCGGAAATAATGTTTTTTTACAAAAGAGCTTGTTTCTGGGCATAATAAGTAAACAAAATCATGCAGTACGATGATGGTTTTCATCGATGCTCTTTTGATCAAAGGAATCGACTGTGTGGTCCCCCAAAAAACATCTATTTTATTGACCCAGCAGGCATAGCTAAGAATGGTTTGCGCCCATATGGAATGTCCCAAGCCATAAAATGAAATCGGTACAAAAACCACATTTATATAATTTGCAAATGAATCTAATGAGACGCTATTCAGCGGAGCAAACAAGAAAAACTGATCACCGGGCCTTAATCGGATTAATTCGTGCAGCAAATGAAAAATATAATAAGAAATTCCACCATGAAGTTTTATAAGAGGTGAAGCATCCACACCGATTCTAGTCAATTGACACTCCAATATTTTGCGGCAGAAGCAGTTTTTCTTTTTCCCTAAACCAATGAACAACCTCCTCGAGGCCGCTCTTTAACGAGCGCGAAGAGAAAGTGGGAAGCACCGACCGCAATCTATTTATATTGAGAACTTTAGACTTTGCTCCCACATATCGGTTAAGATCAAATTGGATCCTTTCTTCGGGAAAGCCAACAATTCCACAAATCAAAGAAGCGAATTCTCGAATCGAATGCTCTTCCCCACTCCCAATATTTATCCATGTATTTTTCTCTTTATGGACAAGTTCGAGAAGGGCTCCAATAAAATCAGCAACATGAATCAGCTCTCGTTTTTGATCTCCATTCCCCCAAAGAACAACAGGTTCATGGTAAAGAGAGCCCCTCAAGATTTTTCGAACTAAATCAAAAATGAAATGCATCTGCCGCCCATCCGTATGGTACCCTTTTCCATAAAGAGTCGATGGAATCAAATAAAGAAATTCCAAATCATATTGCTTTTGAAGCGCCAATAAACCCACCAACAACATTCGCTTGGTCATTGCATAAGTATATAAACTGCTGATAGGAGTCCCTTTGAGATAATTCTCTTCCACCAAAAGCTCATCAGGATCATAACTGCAGCTCGTTCCGATACAGATCATTTTTGCTCGACGCTGAGAGGCCGCCCACCAATCGAGAATATTCGTGTTGATTTTCTGATTGATGACCCATTGCTCACCCGGATGATTTAAACAAAAATCGCCAGCTTGGGTCCAAGCAGCTAAATGATATATTTGATCGAATTGAATCGAATTGAACCTATTTAGCGATTCACGCTTCGTGAGATCACACTGCTTCGAGCCCACTTCAAAAACCGTTACTCGCTGCATTTTTAATGCCTCACACAAATGCCGCCCTAAAAATCCGGTAGCCCCTGTTACCAACACATTCATATCCAACCTCTCTGTCTCATCTAGCCTGAAATCATATTTCAAAAACGTCTTTATCGCAAAGATCTCTTCTGATACCGTTTAGGATTTATGCGACGAATCATTTCAAGAACACCAGTTCGAATCAGTTTCTTTGGCGGAGGAACAGACTATCCAGCCTATTACTCAAGACTCAAAGGTGCAACTTTAGGCACCACTATTGACAAGTACACTTACATCAGTCTAAATACTCTGAGCGATTTTTTTGAGTACAAGTTGCGAATCAGTTACTCCAAGATTGAACTTGTAACAGCGCTAGAAGAAATCCAGCACCCAAGCGTCCGCGGATGCCTTGAATACAAAGGGCTTTTTCCCTTATTAGACATTCACGTTTCCTCAGACCTTCCTGCGAAAACAGGGCTAGGATCCTCTTCTTCTTTCACGGTCGGGTTTTTAAACGCACTCTATGGGATGGAAGGGAGAAAGATTTCGAAACAACGCCTCGCAGAAGAGGCTTGCCACGTAGAACAAAAGGTCATTGGCGAGCGAGTGGGATCTCAAGATCAATTCCACGCATCTTTTGGAGGGCTAAATATCTTTGAATTCAGCAATTCAGAAACAAGGGTGCGCCCTTTAATTATCTCTGCTCGGAAAAAATCAATCCTTCAAAGTCACCTTCTTGTTTTTTATACAGGAATCACTCGATTTGCCAACGATGTAGTTAAGGAGCAAATCGATAAGACCAAAAATCTCGATAACGACGCTTTTCTTTCTCGCATGTATGACATGGTATTTGAAGCCGAAGAAATTATTTCTTCAGCGTCTGAAGTTGAATTCATGCGGTTGCTCGGGAAGCTTCTAAATGAAAGCTGGAATCTTAAAAAACAGCTATCGACCAAAATATCTAACCCCTTCATTGATCAGTTATACGAGATCGCCCTTTTGCAGGGGGCTTATGGAGGGAAGCTTTGTGGAGCTGGAAGCGGGGGATTCCTGGCCCTTTTTGTTCCCCCTGCAAAACAACCTGAAGTCCGACTCGCCTTCAAAGAGCTTCTCGAGGTCAATCTAAAGTTCGAAAACGAAGGCTCTACCATTATTTACATGAAGGAGTAGCTATGGTTACGACTTTAATCCTAGCAGGAGGCCTTGGCACTCGCCTCGCCCAGAGAGTTCCTCATCTTCCAAAAGCTCTAGCCCCGATTCAAGGAATCCCATTTCTTGAATTGCTTTTACAACAGATAGGAAAGTTGCAA
>CAZIML010000059.1:0-10460 GCA_964540255.1 uncultured bacterium | reverse complement strand
GTAAATTTTAGTGTCTGCTCTTAGCGATCATTTGTCTGGCCTGCGAGATTCCTCCAGGGGCTTCTAGCCATTCTGCTACGTCTACTGGCAGATAGATTCGCTTTTTCGTCTCTTTTTTAGTACCTTTAGGCCTTCCAGCACCATCTCGTTTTCCTCCCCTTCCCTTTGTGCGGTTTTCAACAGATGGGGCCAGATTGTTATTGAGTCGTTGACGAATGAATTCTCGCAAATATTTTGGGTAATTCTTGATCACTTCCTCTTTAGACTCACCGCCATACTCAACTGGGTAAGCTTTGTGTTCGAAAACCCAAGCATTAACCTCTTCATCAAACCAAGGCTTGATTTCACCAATTTCCTCAAGAGCGATCTTAAGATGCTTATCTACTTCTTTTTTGGAGGCCATTTTAAACCCTTCGCTAGTAACTTCCGGTCAAGTTGAAGTGCCATTTGTAGAAATCACCCACAAAGAGGGCAGCTTCATGGAGTCTAAATCCAAGATCGAGGCGAAGCGAGAGGTAAGGAGGGAAGTTGTAGCGGAGACCCGGACCTATGCTGAGGAGATACGAGCTGCTATTTTCATGATAGGTCATTCCATAGGCACCATCGGCAAAGAAGAGAAGATGCATCTCGTCGGTGATTTTTTTTCGGTTGAAAAGTGAGAGAAGAGGCCACGACGGAAACTCCCATTCGATCGAGCCGAGGAGCGCTTGATCGGCATTGTATTGCCTCTCATCATAGCCGCGCACCGTTCCAAAACCGCCAATCCCCACTTGCTCGCTCGGAAGAAGAGAACCTGTGGCTAATTGAGCGGACGAGGTGAGACTGAGCGTTCCAAAACGAAAGGTTCTCCCAACCTTGAAAAACCCGTTCAGATAGGCATAAAGGCTTTTGGCCCCGGCGCTCATCGTCTCAAAATCGCTCTCCGATTGGTGAGGGAACAACTCCCCCGGAGAGGCGAATGCGCTGAGCTGCAAATCGATCGAGGAGCGGGGCGATTGAAACGAGAGAGAGTACTCCAAAGCGAGCTGAGAGACAGTGACAAGCCTCGTTTCACTATAGGAGGGGGCAAACATCGCATATTCCAATATGTTGTTCATTTGCTTAAAGTCATACCCCAACGAAAAATCTCTCCTGAATTTCTCATGATCCAACGAGGGAATGATGTAGCGAAGCGATACTTGATCGCTCATTCCTTGATGCTTCACTTGCGGATTTGCCGTGATCGGATGGATGAGTGAATAGCTCCCTGTGAGTTTCGTCATATGCTTCCAGGGGAGGTTCACAGTCAACTGAGTGCTCCACGTTTGCGAGCGGTGAAAATCATAGGAAGCGTTATAGGCAAATGTGCCATAAACCTCGCCGCTAAGGGCCGTAAAGTGAACTCCTGAAAAAACTCTCCCTTCCCAAGTTGAGGCAACGCCAGTGTTATCGGTCCCTCCAAAAAGACGAAAAGGGCGCCCTTGATCGACGACAAGAGTCAAATCGGTCGTCCGAGGGAGAGAACCGGGAGAAAAAATGATCTCCCCTCTTCGAAACGGATTCCGATTGAAGAAATTGAGATTTTTTTGGAGCTCGTCGGAATGGATCTCATCGCCAGAAGCAAACGGAAGGATCCTGAGCACTTCATTCCCTTTTCCGCCCCGGATGTAGACTTCATTCAAGCGGCTTAGGGCCGAGACCACTTGCAGGACGCCGCTGCTGATATTCTGCGCCGGAATCGAGACAAGGGCTAGAGGCTGCTGGTTTTTTTCATAGTGTGCGTAGATCTCTTTTTTGATTTGCCCAATCGTTTCCGAATTGATCGGTTGATTGAAACAAAGAGAGGAAAGAGACTGTTCAAGTTCACGGGGAGTTCCTGGGAGGGAAATTTTCTCAGTGTGGACTCCCTCCATCAAGGCCGCATCTTCGGGCAAAAGAAGCTCCTTTTCGTCTGAAATCAAGACAATCCCCCTCAAGAGAGGGGCTTCAGCGAAAGCAAAAAGGGCAAAAAGTGTGAAAAAAAAGCAAAACATAAATTTGAAAAAAACTGTAGCATACGAGCGAACTCTCCGCTACAGTTTTTTCAAAAAATTATACGGGGGGAACGGCTGGTTCGCCCTCATCGGCTCCCGCCTCAATCTTCTGAGCCCCAACAACAAGGTCATCGGCTTCTTTGAGATTGACGAGGCGAACTCCTTGAGTCGAACGTCCCATGACGCGCACTTCGCGCATCGGGATCCGGACCGCTTGCCCTTCTGCCGACATGAGGAGCACTCCATCGAGGTCAGTGACGCTAAGGGCCGCAACGACGCTTCCGTTTCTCTCCGACGTGATGATCGAGCGAACACCGACGCCCCCTCGATTCGTTTGGCGGAAATCATCCACTTTCGAGCGCTTTCCGTACCCGTTTTCGCAGACCACGAGAATCGTCTCTTCGGGTGTCACGACTTCGCAGCCGACGACTTTGTCTTCTTCGTTTTTGAGAGAAACGCCTCGGACCCCTCGAGCGACTCTTCCGACAGAGCGCACTTGCGATTCATCAAAGCGAACTGCGTTGCCGCTTCGAGTAAAGAGCATGATCTGCTGGGTCGGATGAGTGATGCGGGCCGAGATGAGCTCATCCCCTTCATCGATATTGAGAGCATAGACCCCTTTGCGGCGCGGATTGCTGAAGGCCGAAAGTTCGGTCTTTTTCACAACTCCCTTCATCGTCGCAAGGAGAATCGACGCACCCTCTTCCTCAAAGTTTTTCACTTTCAAGATGGCCGCCACTTTTTCATTCTCTCGTAAATCTTCGAGGAGATTGATGATGGGGCGCCCTTTTGTGCGGCGAGCCCCCTCAGGAATCTGCCAAACTTTGGTCCAGTAGCACCGTCCATGGGTGGTGAAAATGAGGAGGTAATCGTGAGTAGAGGCGACATAGATGTTCTTCAAAATGTCGGTCTCTTTCTTCATCTCCATTCCAGTCACGCCGGCGCCGCCTCTCCGCTGTTCGCGGAAGGTATCGATCGGCATCCGTTTGATGTAGTCGTCGTTCGAAATGGCGATCACGACCTGCTCGTCGGCGATCAAGTCCTCCATCGCAAACTCCCCTTCGGCAGCGACGATTTTGGTCTTTCTCTCCCCTTTATGCCCCTTTTTGAGCTCTTCAAGCTCTTCGCGGATGATGTCGCGCACCATCGCCTCAGAGGCGAGAACCGCCTTGAAGTGGGCGATCTTCATCAACAGATCTTTGTATTCCGCATCGATTTTTTCAGCCTCAAGGCCGGTCAATTGATAGAGGCGGAGGTCGAGGACTGCGTTCGCCTGCTTTTCAGAAAGGCCGAACCGGGCCATCAACTCAGAACGGGCTGTATCTCTGCTTGAAGAAGCCCGGATCACTTTGACCACTTCGTCAAGATGATCCAGCGCCTTGAGATACCCCTCTAAAATGTGGGCGCGGGCCTCTGCCTTTGCGAGCTCAAAACGGGTTCTTCTTCGAATCACATCGATCCGATGGTCGATCCACGCCGAGATGAAGTGTTTAATATTCATCGTTCGGGGCAAACCATGGTCGAGAGCGAGCATGTTGCAACCGAAAGTGATCTGAAGATCGCTATTTTTATAGAGCTGATTGATCACAACATCGGGGATCTCATTTCGCTTCAGCTCGAGAACAATCCGGAGTCCGTCCTTATCCGACTCATCGCGAATGTCTGAGAGGCCGGTGATCGTTTTTTCGTTGATCAGTTCGGCGATCCGCTCAATGAGGCGCGATTTGTTCACGTTATAGGGGATCTGATCGACAACGATTTGCTGCCGATTGTTCGCAATGTCTTCCACCCTCATTTCAGCGCGGAGAATCAGCTTTCCTCTTCCTGTGTGGTAAGCCTCTTTGATCCCCCTAAAGCCGCAGATGATCCCCCCTGTGGGAAAGTCTGGGCCGGGCATCACCTTCATGATCTCGTCGATCGTCGTATTCCGATTCTCGAGAACGAGCTGTGTGGCCGCGATCAGTTCAAGGAGGTTGTGAGGAGGAATATTCGTCGCCATACCGACCGCGATCCCGGAAGAACCGTTGCAAAGGAGGTTCGGGAATTTGGCCGGAAAAACAGTGGGCTCATCCTTCGTTTCATCGTAGTTGGGAACCATCTCGACCGTCTCTTTGTCGAGATCTTCCATGAGAGCCATCGCAGCGCTCGTGAGGCGCGCTTCCGTATAACGCATCGCAGCGGGTGGATCTCCGTCGATCGAACCGAAGTTTCCTTGTCCATTGATCAAACAATAGCGCATCACCCAATCTTGAGCTAAGCGAACGAGAGTGGGATAGATGACCGTCTCTCCGTGGGGGTGGTAATCTCCCGATGTGTCTCCCGAGATTTTCGCACACTTACGGTGCTTCGCCCCTGGAGTGAGGTTCAACTGCCGCATGGCATAGAGAATGCGCCGCTGAGAGGGCTTCAATCCATCCCTCACATCGGGAAGAGCGCGCGAAATAATCACCGACATCGAATAGCGAAGGTAGCTCTCCTTCATCTCTTCTTCGACATTGCGCGGGACAATCGATTCATCTTTTGTATACGACATGGCAACCTTTAAATATCCAAGTTCTTAACAGAAAGCGCATGAGTCTCGATAAAGGCTCTGCGCGGCTCTACTTCTTCACCCATCAGCATGGAGAACATCCGGTCTGCTGCAATCGCGTCGGGAATCGTCACTTTGACCAATGTCCGAACGGCCGGATTCATCGTCGTTTCCCAAAGCTGGTCTGCGTTCATCTCGCCAAGACCCTTATACCTTTGCACTTCAACCCCTTTGCGCCCATTGCCCCTCACCTCGTCGACCAGATCTTGGAGGGTATGGCAAATCGTTTTCTTGTTCCCCTCTTCGACCACTTCGAAGAGCTCGCCATCGGCGATGATATACTGATCGAGCTTCAATTGATAGCCCGCCAGTTTTTCTTCGAGGGCAATCAACCGATTCACGTCATAAAGCTCCATGAACGACAGGGCCTTCGGAGTGAAATTTCTCATCTCTTCGGTCACTTCAGCTTCAGGAATGGAGGCCAAAGTCTCTTCGTGCGTCTGCTTTTGGATCTCCTCATTCTCGAGCTTCATCTCAACAAGTTCCGCCTCATCATAGGCAAAGAGAAGCTTGTCGCGGAGGGCCACTTGATATTGAGGATATTTTCCATCTCTCTTGGCGGCGATGAACTCGCGGAAAGGGACCCCTTTTCGCTCAATCGCGCTGCTGAAAGTCTCGACATCCATGACCAGTTCCATCAGTTTTTCGAGCTCTTCTTTGTCGTAGAACCGATCGGATCCAATCCGGCGAACCATGATGTCGCTCAAACCGAGCTTCATCAAATACTCATCCATCTCTCGTTCAGAGTGGATGTACTGGCTCGTTTTCTTCCTTGTCACTTTAAAGAGAGGAGGACGAGCGATGTAGATGAAGTTGTTTTCAACAAGAGCTGGCATATGGCGATAGAAGAAGGTCAACAGGAGCGTTCGAATGTGAGATCCGTCCACGTCGGCGTCGGTCATGATGATGATCTTATGGTAGCGGAGTTTGGCTAGATTGAAGTTCTCAACCCCGATGCCGCATCCGAGAGCCGCTACCATGGCGCCCACCTCGGTGTTCTGCAAGATCTTTTGGAGTCTCGCCTTTTCGACGTTCAAAATTTTTCCGCGGATCGGCAAAATCGCTTGGAATCTTCGGTCTCGTCCCATTTTGGCAGAGCCCCCCGCAGAGTCTCCCTCAACGATGTAGATCTCGCAAAGCTCCGGATCGCGCTCTTGGCAATCGGCGAGTTTGCCAGGAAGCCTCGCTCCATCGAGAGCTGTTTTTCTCAGCGTCAGCTCGCGCGCTTTTTTAGCCGCTTCCCTTGCCTGGGCTGCAATCACCGCTTTTTCGACGATCTGTTTCGCGATCGCTGGATTCTCATCTAAATAGACTGTGAGCCCCTCGCCCACAATCACTTGAGCGATGCTGGCGACTTCGTTATTGCCGAGCTTCTGCTTCGTCTGTCCTTCGAATTGAGGGTTGGGCACCTTCACCGAGATGACCGCGCAAAGCCCTTCTCTCATATCGTCGCCGCTCACCGAAATCTTATCGGCTTTCACCAGCGCATTCGATTTCATGTAGTTATTGAGAACGCGGGTGAGGGCGGTTGAAAAGCCTGTTAAATGGGTTCCCCCCTGGCGAGTCGATATGTTGTTGACGTAGCTGAAAATATTTTCAGTGTAGGTGTCGTTCCACTGCATTGCCACTTCAAACTCAACCGGACCGTCGACCCCCTCTTTTACGCCATGGAAATAGATCGGTTTCGGGAAAAGAGGGATTTTCCCCTCGTTCAAGTAAGAGACAAAAGAAGACAAACCTCCCTGATAATTGAAGCGGACCGCCTCTCGGCTCGAATCCCGTTCATCTTGAAACAGGATCGTAATCCCCTTGTTCAAGAAGGCAAGTTCTCTCAAACGCTTCAATAAAATGTCGTAATCATAGGTGGTGACCGAAAAGATCTTTTCGTCGGCCCAGAATTCAACCTTCGTCCCTCGCTTCGTCGTCGTTCCCAATTTCTTCATCGGGCCCATCGGCTTGCCCCGCTCGAAAGTCATCTCATAAACATGCCCCTCTTTGCAGACTGTGGCAACGAGTTTTTTCGAAAGGGCGTTCACGCAAGAGACGCCGACGCCGTGCAAACCGCCCGACACCTTATAGGTCCCCTTATCGAACTTTCCCCCCGCATGAAGGATCGTCATGACCACTTCAAGAGCCGTTACCTCGCGCCCCTGTTTCGCCGATTCCTTTTCATGCTTGCCAATTGGAATTCCGCGTCCATCGTCCTCTACCGAGACGCCCCCATCAGCGTGCAAGGTGACCACAATCTGAGTACAAAACCCAGCCAAAGCCTCGTCGATACTGTTATCTACAACCTCGTAAACGAGCTGATGCAATCCGTTGGTGTGTGTGTCGCCGATGTACATTCCCGGACGTTCACGAACCGCCTGGAGACCCTCCAAAACGGTGATCGAACTTGCATCATATTTTTTTTCTTCTTCGGCCATTGTCGTCATGCTCTTTTTTTACCCCACCCGGAAAATCAAATTCCGGATTGAAAATTTCTCCTGGAGCCGGCTTAAGAGACGAGACCTCTCATGCGCGACCAATAAACTATAGAGAGTAGAACTTTTTACTTTCACGGTCAAGACCCCATCTGAAAAAGAGACCGGTTCCGTCAGCGGTCCCATTTTTTCTCCTATGAGAACAAACCAA
Organism: uncultured bacterium; assembly: GCA_964540255.1. Classification (GTDB taxonomy): domain Bacteria; phylum Chlamydiota; class Chlamydiia; order Chlamydiales; family SM23-39; genus REEB52. The sequence goes on along the minus strand of CAZIML010000059.1, from coordinate 3,224 downwards.
AAGCGAAAAATTTCCTCTTTCGGATCTCCCCGTTTCCGAACCAGTTCATCCATCATTTCAGGAAGCAAATCGGACGCTTTTACGGTTGGATTTTGAACGCCTTGATAATTACGTGGAGTCCGATATCTCATAAAGACCAAGATACCCCAAAAGTGTCAAAAATTCAATGAGAATTTAGGAGATACTTTTCCAGGTTGAAAAATCAGCTTGATAAGAATTTTCGTTGACATGCACCATGTTGGGCTTCGTTTTTTCTGATAAGTAGTGCCAGGGAGGTTTTGTCTGAATTTGTCTACCACCCGCGAACAGGGTTCGCTAGAGCACACAGAGGTCACAGAGAGGAGCCTCACAGGAAAAATCATTGGGGCATCCATAGAAATTCATCGAGCTCTAGGACCGGGGCTTTTGGAATCTACTTATGAAACTTGTTTGGTATATGAGCTGCGCCTCCGAAAACTGAAAGTTGAAACTCAAAAAACGATACCGATATTTTACAAAGATGTAATGCTTGATTGTGGATATCGAGTCGATTTGGTTGTTGAGGATCTTGTGATCGTTGAAATCAAGTCTATAGCGGAAATTGCTCCAATCCACGAAGCCCAACTAATGTCTTATTTAAAGCTATCCGATTGCCGATATGGATTACTGATCAATTTCAACGTGAAACTGTTACGCGAAGGACTTCGCCGATTTAAAATTTAACCCTCTCTCTCTGTGTCCTCTGTGTGCTCTAGCGAACCTTGTTCGCGGGTGGTAATAAATATTTCTCCCGAAAATCGCAACGCAAATATAATAATTTATATTATTTAATCAATATCGCAATTAATGTATAATATTCGTCATGACAACAGAAATACAACCAATCAACCAAACTTTAAACAAAACTCCTGTTGAATATCAACCTTCAACTAAGAAATTTTTATTTTGCGACATTCCGGAACCGTCAACTAAAATTAAATGTTTAAGCGGAAGAGTCCTTTCTCATTGGGCAGACGTAAGAACTTCAACAAAAGATCAAATACTCCTTTCCCGAATCGTTTTTGCCACGGGCCGTTTTCTTGGCGGGCTACTTATTTCTTGGAAGGCAGGGTTCGTCGGAACCATATGGCACACAGCCGCCGCCGTCGTACAAGCAGCCCTATTTGTTCTATCGAGCCTCATCTACTACTCAAGCCGGATCCTCTGCAAATCAGAAGCTCCGAAGACGGAATGGCAAGTGAGGATTGAGAAATTCAACCATGAAATGGGGGCGAGCGCCCTTCACCATTTTGGAAGCGCATGGGTCGACTTCATTCGAGCCATAGGCCCAGGAGCCCTAACCACTGGCTTCCACTTTGCAATATGCCCTGAGGACTATATTTCTGGGCAAAAATTGCATTGGACGAGAAAGCCCAGCTCTATCGACACACTCGTCACTGCGATTCTATTTTAAAATTTGAATTGCCAAATTTCAAATCAAAAGGATAAAGTCTTTGCTCGTTTAAAATAAAGGACGCTATTTATGAGCATGAAGATTCCCTTTTGGACTCCAGTTCGATATGACAATCAACCCGTTTCCATCGGGAGAAAGTTGGGTGAATATGCCGACGCCTACTTGTATCTCGGCGGCAAAATCGCTACAGTAATTCCAGGAACGGCCTCCAAAAATGGCCTCGGCGTTCAATTTCAGGAAGAGAAACTCCCCTGTTGGCAAACCGCCCTCAAAGTGATCTCTTACGCCACCCTGATCATTCCCGTCCTCGCGTTCATCGTCAAAGCGATCTGTCGAAATCTCTATCCTTTCTATGAATCGGCCCGAATATTACCGAACGGGACTGAAGAAAAAGGAGCCTTTATCAACGGAACTCTTCAGCAGGGTGTTCGAATCGAAAAAGGGGAAACCTATTTCATTCGTCCTAAACTGCTTCTTGGGGAGGTGATGGTCGATGGAGTCGAGTTCAACTTTGCAGAGGTGACCCTCGAGGGAAAACAAGAAATCATCCCTCTTCAAAGACCCTACGATATCCATTCATTCCGAAATAAAGAGGAATACACCCGGGTGAAAGGCTCCCCATATGAAGCTTTGACAAAAATGGCCCAAGATCGAGAGCCGCGAGGCGTTTGGAAAGGCGGTCTCCACTACGGATCTCCCATCAAATTCATTTTAAATCATCCAAACAACCACCTTCTCACACAAAAAGAATTCATTGACTACATCATGACTCCCGATGAAAAGGGACAATTGCCGCTTCATACAATCAATAGAGATAGCCTGCAGGATGTGATCGAGATTGCTAAAGAAATGAATGTTCGTCTCGACCTTCATGCTCCCAATCCGGTTACAGGCGAAACATTGTTCAGTCAATGGGCAGGGAGAGGGGAGGTGATGCTGGTGCGCGCGCTTCTGGAAATCGACCCCTCAGCGATTCGACAAACAATCAATCGAGAGGTGTCGTTTGTCGCTCAGGCGATTTTGAGAGGAAAAGCAGAAGAAGCTGCGCTCTTATTAAGCGCGATGAAAGAACAGAATATTGAGCTCTCAGACACTGACCGCTGGATCGTAAAGGCATTTAGAAATGAGTGCAGCTTCACAGAGGAAGAATTCATTCACCTTCCGATCCATCTTAAGAAGCAAATATATCAGATTGCAAATGTGTACATCCACAAACAGCTTCTTCAAAAGTTGCGCGAATTGGGAATGGTCGAACCGCCGGCCGAGCCTGAGAGGGCAGCGATCATCAGTTATAATATGGACGCAATCGCAGTTGAAGAAACTTTGCGTGGATTTTTGATGGGCCTTCGAAAGGATGGACTATTGCTCACACAAGAGGAGTTCTCTAAAAAAGAGCGCGCTGTATATTACCATAAAGGTGACGACGTAGGACGAGTTCTCGGAAGAGACTACATCGAACGAACAGCAAAGCGATTAGGCCTTGGTTATGTAAAAGTGCCCAAAAAGACTCTCGTCATCAAACCAGAAAACGAAGGAAGCGCCCACATTCATTTCAAAGTTTCAAGGGATGGGATGATGATTTTATCCGAAGATCTTCAAGTTTACGCCGAACGAATTACTCCCATCGACAGAAAAGCGACTCAAACAGAAATGAAAGGGCTGATCGACTTGATCATAGAGACTGGGTATAACGACTTCTTCGGCCACAACTTTTTTATGGGAAGAAATCAATCTGGTGAAGAGGGAATCTATTTTATCGACACGGAATTCACCAACTTCCCGCCCCTTTCAG